>JAGNYR010000016.1 GCA_017984835.1 Flavobacterium sp.
ATCGTGTGAGTGACTCATTTCAGATAGTATTATATATTATAATTATTTAATTTCAGTTTGAGCAACGGCTAAAGTATCCACTTTAACAGCTGTAGTATCTACAAAAGTACCGTTTAATTTGGCTTCTTCAATTTTTGCTTCTTCAGCAGCAGTCTTGATAGCTAATGCAATGGTTGCTTTCTTTTTCTCTGTTAACCATTTTTGATAGTCTTCTGGAGAGTCTACAACAATTTTCATTTGCATATTGTAGTGTGAAGCTCCACAAATTTTATTACATAAAAGTAAGTAATCAAATGTGTATGGATCCAAAGCTGTTTTACCTTCAGCAACTAATTCAATCGATTTTTTAGAACGAATATCATTGATGTTTGCTACTTTTTTGGTCATTCCATCTGTAGCTCTCATTTCTGAAGTAGTCATGGTTGGAGTGAAAGCAAATTGAGTTACCATTCCTGGTACACAGTTCATTTGTGCTCTAAAATGCGGCATGTATGCAGAGTGCAATACATCTTGCGATCTCATTTTAAAAATTACCTTTTTTCCTTTTGGGATGTGAATTTCGTCAGCAATAAAATCATCGTTTGCATTTGGATCAGACATATCAACACCTACAGAGTTAACACCCTCAATGTATCTTACATTCGCTTTCCCTAATGTGTTATCGTCACCAGAATAACGAGCTGTCCATTTAAATTGTTGAGCATACAACTCAATAACAATTGGTTTGTCTGCTTCTTCATCAACAAACATAATGTCGTTCCATGAAAACAATCCGAAAAAGATCAATACAGCAAGAACAATCGCTGGAATAGAACTCCAAATGAATTCTAATTTATTGTTATCTGAAAAGTAGGTAGCTACATTTCCTTGTTTACCTCTGTATTTGAAAGCAAAATAATGTAAAAGAGCTTGCGTAACAATTTGTACAGTGAATATTAATACCATAGAAATCCACATCAATTGATCCACTTCTTTACCGTGTTCAGATGCCGCGTTGTCCATTAATGGTAAACTACCAAATTTTGCAATACAGTAGATGGTTGTAATGTATATGAAAACCAAGAAACCAAACATTAAATAACCATTAACGTTGTTATCGTTGTCATTTGCAACTTGTGTATTCTCATTTGATTTCCCTACCTGAGTTAGATCAAAAATTTTAGTAAGTTGCCAAACTGCAACAGATAATAAAACTAAAACAAGAACTATCAATAAACTATTCATTTTATGTTTATTTTAAAATATTAATAATGGAAATGTTCGCTTTCTTCGATAAAAGGATTACGTTTTGGAGTAAGTGGTGCTTTTGATAAAGCAGTAAATACAACATAAATGAACAATCCTAAAAAGAATAATACCGATGCAATTTCAGAAACCCCAATGAACCATCTGTCACCTACTGTAGCTGGCATGATCATGTTGAAAAAGTCAACATAATGACCACACAAAATCACAACACCTGCACCCACAATAATAGGAGTGATACGTTTGAAATCGGTGTTGATTAATACCAATAGTGGGAAAATAAAGTTCATAACAACCGCTCCAAAGAAAGGTAAGTTGTAGTATTCGATTCTGAATTTAAAATAAGTTACCTCTTCTGGAATGTTTGCATACCAGATCAACATAAATTGAGAGAACCATAAATACGTCCAGAAAACACTGATACCAAACATGAATTTTGATAAATCATGAATGTGACTTGTATTAACATTCTCTAAATATCCTTTTGATTTTAAATACAATGTTACCATTGAAATAGTCGTGATTCCACTTACAAAGAAACTAGCAAATACATACCAACCGTATAATGTACTGAACCAGTGTGGGTCAAATGACATGATCCAATCCCAAGACATAATAGATTCAGAAACAATAAAGAATACTAAGAAACCAGCTGATAATTTAAAATTCTTTTTGTAGAATGTGTTGTCATCAGATGCATCTTGAGCAATACAATTTTTTCTTGAAAAATAACGGTATAAATTCCATCCTGTAATAAAAATAGCCGCACGAATTAACCAAAAAGTTACATTCAAATACCCTGATTTTCCAGCAATTAATTTATCGTAATTTGCATTTCCTACCTCTGTGATACCGTCTTTCATCCAAACAAAAATGTGATTGAAATGAAAACCTGATAACACTAAAATGATAAAGAAAATAATAGATCCTGGCAATAAATAAGCTGTAATCCCTTGCATTACTCTAAAAAGAACTGGAGACCAACCTGCTTGCGCAACTTGTTGGATAGCATAAAAAGCCAATGCTCCAAGAGAAATCAACATAAAGAAAATACAAGCAACGTATAAAGCAGCCCATGGTTTGTTTTGCAATTGGTGAAAAACATGTTCAACATGTGACTTGTGCTCTTCTTCGTGGTTTACTTCCGCTTTATCTTCGTGAGAAACTTCTGTTGGGTCAATTTTATATCCAGCAACCGCTACTAAAGTATCTTTTGCTAAGGTATCATTAACTGCAACCGCTTCAGCAGCGTGAGTTGTGTCTGCAGCAGCTTCGTGAGTTGGAGTTGCCGCTACTTCATGATTTTCTTCAGCAACAGCTTCGTGAGATGTAGCTTCGTGAGATGTAGCTTCGTGCGAAACAGCTTCGTGGTGAGAAGCATTCGCTTCATGTCCACCACCGTGTTGGTTTTCACCGGCAAGAATTTTTTCTACTTCTTGTATGTCTTTTGGAGCGGTATAAAAACCATACCCGATACCTAAGGCTCCAATTACCATTAAGGCAATAGAAATATTTTTTAATTTACTTGAAAATGTATACATATCTATAACAATGAGTTTGTTCTACAATTTATAATTCGCTTTTAAGTTTCATAACATAAGCAGCTACTAACCAACGCTCATTTTGATTCAATTGATTGGCATAAGAACCCATCGAATTAAGACCAAAGTTGATCACATGGTTCACACTTCCTTCTGTAATAACTCTATCAGCATAACTTGGAACTCCAAGAATTTTTTCTTGCTTTACTAATTTTCCTTTACCATCACCAGCAGTACCGTGGCAAATTGCACAATAAATATCAAATAGCTCTTGTGCTTTTTTCATATCCAGTTTTGCTGGATCAAGCGGAGAAACTGAATTCAATTTAGCGGCATCATATCCTTCGGTTGTGTTGGGATAATCGTAAGGAACATATCCTCTTTTGATAGTTCCTGCAGGAGGCAACTGACCTTCTTTCCCTTTTAAACCCGCTTCTGAATTGAAAGCTTCTGATTCTGAATAGGTTTCATATGCAACAGATTCGTACATATTTGGGAAATATTGATAATTAGGATTGTTGCTATCCTTACAAGAAGTAAGCGATAATGCAACTCCCAAAACGAATGAAATTTTATAAATATTCTTCATAATTATTCCTTGTCAATTACTTTAACTTCAACTGCACCTGTATTTTTGAAGAAAGAAGTCAATTCTTCTTCGTTATTATTTACAGCAACTTCCATTAAGAAGTGATCGTCAGTAGTTCTCACATCTGGGTTTTCAGCTTGTTTAAATGGCCACAATTTACTTCTCATATAGAAAGTAATCACCATTAAGTGAGCTGCAAAAAATACAGTCATTTCAAACATAACAGGAACAAAAGCCGGCATGTTTTGAATATAACTGAAACTTGGTTTTCCACCAATATCTTGCGGCCAATCTTTGATCATGATGTAGTTCATCATCACGGTAGCAACCGAGATTCCGATACAACCATAGATAAAAGCACATATTGCCAAACGGGTAGGTGCTAATCCCATAGCTTTATCCAATCCGTGAACAGGAAAAGGAGTGTAAATTTCTTCAATATGGTGATGTGCTTTTCTAGTTTGCATTACTGCATCCATCAATACATCATCATCATTGTATATAGCGTGTATAACTTTATTACTCATAACAATTCTAATGTTTATTTGAATGATTATTTTCTTGAGACTCTCTTTGTTTTTTATAATTTTCTCCTGAAGATTTCAAGATAGTTTTTACTTCAGCTTGCGCAATAACTGGGAAAGATCGAGCATAAAGCAAAAACAATACAAAGAAGAAACCAATTGTTCCGATGAAAATTCCGATATCTACAAATGTAGGAGAGAACATCGTCCAAGAAGATGGAAGGTAATCTCTGTGTAATGAAGTAACGATGATTACAAAACGTTCAAACCACATTCCGATATTTACCACAATTGAGATTACAAATGAGAACATGATACTTGTACGTAATTTTTTTGACCACATGAATTGAGGAGAAAATACGTTACATGACATCATTGCCCAGTATGCCCAAGCATAAGGTCCTGTTGCTCTGTTCAAGAAAGCATATTGCTCATATTCTACTCCAGAATACCATGCTACAAAAAGCTCAGTAATATAGGCAACACCCACAATAGAACCTGTAATCATGATTACAATGTTCATTAATTCGATGTGTTGAAGTGTAATGTATGCTTCTAAATTAGATACTTTTCTCATGATGATCAACAAGGTGTTTACCATTGCGAATCCAGAAAAAACCGCTCCTGCAACGAAGTAAGGAGGGAAAATCGTAGTATGCCATCCAGGAACTACTGACGTTGCGAAGTCAAAAGATACAATCGTATGCACAGAAAGTACAAGAGGTGTTGCTAAACCAGCTAATACCAATGAAACTTCTTCAAAACGTTGCCAGTCTTTAGCTCTTCCACTCCATCCAAATGAAAGGATAGAATATATTTTTTTATTGAAAGGAGTAACTGCTCTATCTCTAAGCATTGCAAAATCGGGAAGCAAACCTGTCCACCAAAATACTAATGATACAGATAAGTAAGTAGAGATTGCAAATACGTCCCAAAGTAAAGGAGAGTTAAAGTTCACCCATAATGATCCGAATTGGTTTGGAATTGGAACTACCCAGTAAGCCAACCATGGACGACCCATGTGGATGATTGGGAATAATCCCGCTTGTACTACAGAGAAAATAGTCATCGCCTCTGCCGAACGGTTAATTGCCATTCTCCATCTTTGACGGAAAAGTAAAAGTACCGCAGAAATAAGAGTTCCCGCGTGACCAATACCAACCCACCAAACGAAGTTAGTAATATCCCAAGCCCAACCAACAGTTTTATTTAGACCCCAAGATCCAATACCTGTTGCGATGGTATAAGTTATACAGCCTATTCCCCAAAGGAAAGCTGCTAATGCAATGTAAAATACTGTCCACCATTGTTTGTTTGCTTTTCCTTCTACAGGGGCTGCAACATCAACTGTTACATCGTGATAATTTTTATCACCTATAACCAAAGGTTTTCTAATGGGTGCTTCGTAATGAGACGACATATTCCTCTATTATTTATTCGTAATTAATTTTTTTACTAGGTATTTCTAACTTTAACGTGGTAAATCACATTAGGTTTTGTTCCAACGTGCTCTAGCAAGTGATACATTCTATCATCTTCTGCTAATTTAGCTACTTTAGACTCTTTATCGTTTACATCTCCAAATACCATTGCTCCAGAAGAACAAGCGTTTGAACATGCTGTTTGGAATTCACCATCTTTGATTTCTCTTCCGTCACGTTTTGCATCAAGAATTGTTTTTTGTGTCATTTGAATACACATAGAACATTTCTCCATTACTCCACGAGAACGTACGTTTACGTCTGGGTTTACTACCATACGACCTAAATCATCGTTCATATGGTAATCAAATTCACTGTTTTTGTTGTACAAGAACCAGTTGAAACGACGTACTTTATACGGACAGTTATTTGCGCAATAACGTGTTCCAACACATCTGTTGTATGCCATGTGGTTTTGACCTTGACGACCATGAGAAGTTGCCGCAACTGGACAAACTGTTTCACAAGGTGCATGGTTACAGTGTTGACACATTACAGGTTGGAAAGCTACTTGTGGGTTGTGCGCTGGATTTTCCATTTGTCCAAAACCACCCAATGAACCATTGTCTCCAAATAATCCGTCAAAGTTTTCTTTTTTCTCATTATCTCCTGCAAAAGTATCTTCAGAAGAATAGTATCTATCGATACGCAACCAGTGCATATCTCTACTTCTTCTTACCTCAGATTTACCAACAACAGGCACATTGTTTTCAGCATGACAAGCAATAACACATGCTCCACATCCTGTACAAGCGTTTAGGTCAATCGATAAATTGAAATGATGTCCTACAGAACGATCAAATGATTCCCATAAATCTACCGTAGTAGCTTCTACTTCTTTATGATCTAAAGATACCATAGGAACTTCGTTCCATTCTTTAGCATCTTTTGTATTGAATATTTCAAGGGTAGTTTCTTTTACAATATCGCCTCTACCCATCAATGTTTTTTGTGATTGAACACAAGCAAATTCATGTTCTCCAGCTGCTTTAGTCAATTTAACTGACTGCACATTGTCAAAATTAGAATACAAAGCGTAAGCATTTACACCCACCTGCATTTCTTCTTTTAAAGCGGCTTTTTTACCATAACCTACAGCCAATCCTAATGTACCAACAGCTTGTCCTGGTTGAACGATTACCGGTACATTTTCTAAAACGTTTCCGTTTAATTCAATGTTTGCATAACTTCCGTTAAGACCACCGTTTGCAACAATTTTATTTTCTAATTGTAATTGTTTTGCATCTTCAATAGAAACAGTCACATAGTTATCCCAAGATACTCTAGTGATTGGATCTGGAAACTCTTGCAACCAAGGGTTGTTTGCTTGTTGACCATCTCCAAGACCTGTTTTAGTATACAGTACTAATTCGAAATCTGAAGATCCTTTTGAACTTGCCAAAGCAGTTGCAGCGCTTTTATAATCAGCGGTACCCCCTGCAAAAGATGAAGCTCCTGTTACAAAAACTCCATCGTGAAGGATTGAGTTCCATGAAGCGCCCCCTGTAATTGCAGCAGCAGTCCCTTTGATATAGTCATAATAAGACCCTGGTATTCCATTCCAAGACATCAAAGCCTCTTGGAATTGTTTGGTATTGAATAACGGACGAATCGTTGGTTGTGTCAAGGCATAGTTTCCTTTTACCAACATATGATCGTTCCATGATTCTAAGTAATGAGGAGCTGCAGCAGCAATAGTAGCTTTTTCTGCTGTTTCGTCTTCTTTCAATGAGAAAGCAACCGATACATCTACTTTTTTCAATCCAGATACAAAAGCTTTACTATTTGCTAAGGTATACACCGGATTAACACCACTCATGATCAAAGTATGAACTTTTCCTGCGTTCATGTCTTCAATCAATTGAGCAACTTGCTCGTTCGATCCTTTTCTGATATTTCTAACTCCTGTAAAAGCTTCACTTCCCAAAACTTGGTTGATTGCTAATACAAGTAATTGTGCGTTTTTATCTTGAATACCCGAAACCAAAACACCTTTACTTCCTGCTGCTTTTAATTGTTGAGCCGCTTTTACAACGTCTGCCTCATTTTCAATTTTTCCAGTAGGGACTGATGAATTAGTTAAGATATTATATATTTTTACTAATGCTTGTTTTTGAGCCGCAACTTTCATTGGAACTCTTTTATCAGCAGCAGCTCCAGACAAAGTCATGTTTGCTTCAAACTGATAATGTTTGGTCATTTTACCTGACTTAGGAACTCTTACAGAAGCAAATCCAGCATCATAACCTCCACCTTGCCAATCTCCTAAGAAATCTGCATTTAATGAAACGATCACACCCGTTGCTTTTGAAAAATCGTAGTCAACTAATCCGCGCTCACCGTAAACAGCTTGAAAAGCATCCAAGGCAGCCGATTCTGAAACCGCATCATAAACTACATGTTTCGCTGTAGGATTTTTTGCAATGAATTCAGCAATTAATTTTTCTGTAGAAGGACTTGCAAGCGTATTGGTTAACAATACAACTTGTTTGTCTTTAGCTTGTGCTAAACTCGCTTTTACTTTCGCATCTACATCACTCCATGAAGCAGCTTTAGCTGCGATCTTTGGAGACTGCAAACGCATGCTGTCGTATAAAGAAAGTACAGAAGCGTGCACTCTTGCATTGGCTGCAAAATGAGCTCCTGTTAATTTGTTGTTATCAATTTTGATTGGACGACCTTCACGTGTTTTTACTAATAAATTAGCAAAATCAAATCCATCAAACATGGTTGTTGCATAATAATCAGCAACACCAGGAATAATGGTATCTGGTTGAACAACATAAGGAATTGATTTGTGTACAGGTCCTTCACAAGCAGCTAACGTTGCAGCTGCAGTTGAAAAACCAACATACTTTAAGAAATCACGACGAGTAGTTGATGAAGAGGATAATGAACTATCAGCAAGAAATTCATCTGTAGGAATTGCTTCTACAAATTCATTATTTCTAAGCGTCTCAACAATAGAACTATTTTCGTTTAGTTCCTCAACACTTTTCCAGTATTTTTTGTTAGATGACATCGTATATAAATATTAGCTTCTTAATAATTTGATTAATAGTGACATTTACCACATTCTAAACCTCCCATTTGTGCAGCAGTTAATTTGTCTACACCATATTTTTTAGAAAGTTCTTTGTGAATTTTATCGTAGTAAGCGTTACCTTCCATTTTTACTTCTGTTTCACGGTGACAATTGATACACCATCCCATGGTTAGTGGTGCAAATTGTTTTTGGATTTCATAAGTTTCAACAGGCCCGTGACATTTCTGACATTCAATACCTGCCACAGTTACGTGTTGAGAGTGATTGAAATAGGCAAAATCTGGTAAATTATGAATACGAACCCATTTCACAGGCTCTGTTTTTCCAGTGTATTTTTGAGTGTCTTTATCCCATCCAACGGCATTGTATAATTTTTGGATTTCTCCATCATAAAACGCTTTTGAATGCTCTGCAGTTGCCGTAGTATCCGAAACTTCTGAAATACTCTTGTGACAGTTCATACAAACGTTCAAAGAAGGAATACCTGCATTTTTACTCACTCTAGCTGAAGAGTGGCAATACTTACAATCGATTCCGTTGCTTCCAGCGTGAATTCTGTGTGAATAGTGTATTGGTTGAATTGGCGCGTAATCTTGATCAACACCTACTTGCATAAAGAATCCGTATACAAAATAAGCGGCTGCTAACATCAAGAATATTACAGAAACCAATACTAAAAATTGATTTTTAACAAATGCTTTTGGTAAGGCAAGAAAATCAACTTCTTTGTCAGCACCTTCAATTCCATTGGCTTTAGCAACTTTGGTTAAGATATTGTTCACTAAAAACAACATGATAACCAAAATCAACATCACAATAGACAAAGCACCTAAGATAACATTATTTGACAATCCTGAATCCTCTGTTTTCACTCCTGGTGGAACAGTTCCTGGTGTAACAACAGGAGCGTCTGCTTTCACTTCAGAAGTGTAGGCGATAATGTTATCAATATCAGCCGTAGACAATTGAGGAAAAGCAGTCATCACCGACTTGTTGTTTTCTTCAAAAACTTTAACCGCTTTGGCATCACCCGATTTTATAAGGGCAGAACTATTGTTCACCCATTTATAAATCCAAGCCATGTCATATTTTCCGGCTACACCACGTAATGCTGGACCCGTCATCTTTTTGTCTAAAGCGTGACAAGCTGCACAATTTGTTTTAAATAATTCTTTTCCTTTTACTGCATCTCCGGCTCCAGTTGCAGCAGGAGCTTGGGTTGTAGCCATTGCATCTGCGGCAGGGGCAGCTGGCGCAGCTTCTTGAGCAAATGTAGACATAGAGAATGTTAGCATGAACGCTAAACCTAACGAGTAAATTCTTGAAATCGAATTATGGTTTCCCACTTTTTTCATATTATAAATGATTATCGACTAATTTTTGGTATGATTTTTACATTGAAAGCAAATAGAAACTAAATACTTTTTTAAAAACTTTGACAAAAATACGACTTCTCTACTATTCTCAAAACCTTAAATATATCTAAAAACCAATTTATATTAATTCTAAATAACTTTGTGCTTTTACAGCTTGATAATATGTTTTACATTTGCATTAAAATCAATCCCTTATGAAAATTTTAACACCTCTTTTTACGAAATCGTTTTTTGTGTTTTCGCTATTTTTATTTTTAAATACAACGGTTTCTGGTCAAAACACAACCTTGGTTCAGGAGGATAAATTCGAACAATTACTAAACGAAAAAAGAAAGTTAAACTCTTCTATTACAGACAATAACACCTATAAAATTCAGATTTTTAATGGCGCAAGTGAAGCGTCTAAAAAAATGTTGTTGCAATTTAAAAGAGAAAACAGGGATTTGGATGCTACAATTATTTTTAGCACTCCAACTTATAAGGTATGGGTGGGTAATTTTTTAACACGAATAGAAGGAGAGCGTTTTTTAAATTTAATCAAAAAAAAATACCCTAATTCCATTTTAATTAAGCCAAAAAATTAATTTTTTGGATATAAAAAACAGTCTTTCACGTGGTCGTTCACCATTCCTGTGGCTTGCATGTGCGCATAGACTACTGTCGAGCCCACAAATTTGAATCCTCTTTTCTTCAAATCTTTACTTATTACATCTGATAACGCGGTGGTTGCAGGGAGTTCACTCAATGACTGTCGATAATTAACGATCGGTTTACCTGCTACAAAATTCCAAATATAGGTTGAAAAACTACCGAATTCTTGTTGAATTTTGATAAACGCAATCGCATTGGTGATGGTAGCTCTGATCTTTAATTGATTTCTGATGATTCCTTGATTTTGCATCAGTTCTTGCACTTTGTCTTCAGAATATTTAGATATAGTGAGGTAATTAAATTGATCAAAAGCCTCCCTAAAATGAGTTCTTTTTTTGAGTATCGTGTACCAACTTAGTCCTGCTTGAAACGTTTCTAAAACCAAAAATTCAAACAGGGTTGCATCATCATAAACCGGTTTTCCCCATTCTTCATCATGGTACTTTCTGTACAAATCATCTTTTTCGCACCAAGCACATCTTGTTTTCATTTTTTATTGTTTTATATATTTTTGAATAATGGAATGTCCCAAGTATATGAAGGGAGTAAGTAAAACGGCTAAAATTAATTTGACAAAATAACCTGTAAATGCAGATGTGATGTACATTTCGGTAGACATTTTTCCGGTAAGCCAAAAAGCGATTCCCAACACTATAAAACTATCAAATAGTTGAGAAACAACGGTTGATCCCGTGCTGCGCAACCAAATCATTTTGTTACCGGTTTTGTTTTTAAAAAAATGAAATACAGTAACATCGATCAATTGCGAAACCAAAAAGGCGGTGATACTTCCCACAATAATCCAAAGACTTTGTCCGAAAACACCATTAAACTGATCATCTGTTACAAGTCCAGCCCCTTGAACAGCAGGAATTTGGAGCGCACCAAAAAGCACTACAAAAGCATAAGCAATCAAACAAGCCGTGATAATTGATAATTTTTTGACCCCTTTTTGACCAAAATATTCATTGATTAAATCGGTGGTAATAAAAACAATGGGCCAAGGTAAAATACCAACACTCATTACATAGGGACCCACATAAATTAGTTTACCACCTATCAATTCTGCTACGACAGCATTGGTGATAAAGATTCCTGCCAATACAATGTACACGATATCTTTCTTGTTTTGGAACATAGCTTTTTTTGAATAAAAAAATAAAAGTAGCAATTTACAACAGTAACTCAAAATGTAGGTGGACATTTAAGCATAAAAAAAAACGGTATCCCTGATGGAATACCGTTTTGATATAAAAAGAATAAATTCTTATGCTCCTAAAGCAACTCTACTAAATCCAGTAACTGTTAAGTTTGCATCAACAGATTTGATGTAAGCAGCTACACTCATAGAACCGTCTTTGATGTAATCTTGATTTACTAACGTGTTGTCTTTGTAAAAACGTTGGATTTTACCTTTAGCGATGTTATCTAACATAGCTTCTGGTTTTCCTTCCGCACGCAATTGATCTTTTGCAATTTCCACTTCTTTTTCGATGATTGAAGCATCTACTCCAGCCTCGTTTAAAGCGATTGGATTCATTGCAGCAGCTTGCATTGCCACGTTTCTTGCAGCTTCATCAGCACCCGCAACGCTAGCAGAAAGAGCTACTAAAGTAGCAATTTTGTTACCCGCGTGGATGTATGATCCTACAAAAGCACCGCTCAATCTTTGGAAAGAAGCGATTTCGATTTTTTCACCAATAACACCTGTTTGCTCAATTAATTTTTCAGCAACAGTGATTCCATTAAAATCAGATGCTAAGAAAGCTTCTTTGTCATCAAAGTTCAATGCTTGGTTAGCTAGATCAGTAGCTAATTTTACGAACCCTTCGTTTTTTCCAACGAAGTCAGTTTCGCAATTTAAAGTGATTACAACACCTGATGTTTTATCCGCATTTACAACTGCAATTGCAGCACCTTCTGTAGATTCTCTGTCTGATCTGTTAGCAGCAACTTTTTGACCTTTTTTTCTAAGGTTTTCGATTGCTAAATCAAAATCTCCATCTGATTCTACCAATGCTTTTTTGCAGTCCATCATACCTGCACCAGTGATTGTTCTTAATTTATTTACGTCTGCAGCAGTAATTGTTGCCATTTTGTTTTATTTTAAGATTAAAAAAATTTTAAAAAATAAATTACGAATTATGAATTTTTAAATTACGTAGAACCTACCTAACTTATCATTCACAATTCGTAATTGTTTTGTTTTATTCTTCTGTTGCAGGAGCTTCAGCAGCAGGAGCCGCTTCAACTTCAGCAGCTACTTCTGTAGCAGGAACAGCTTCAACTTCAGAAACTTCTTCAGCAGGAACATCCGATGTTCTGTTTGAAAGTCCGTCAATTACAGCAGCTGTAACTAAAGATAAAATTTTATCGATTGATTTAGAAGCATCATCATTTGCAGGAATTACATAATCAACCTCTCTTGGGTCAGAATTTGTATCAACCATTGCGAAAACTGGAATGTTTAATTTTTGTGCTTCTTTGATTGCGATGTGTTCAGCTTTGATATCTACTACGAATAATGCAGCAGGTAATCTAGACATGTCAGCGATAGAACCTAAGTTCTTCTCTAATTTTGCACGAAGACGATCAACTTGTAAACGCTCTTTTTTAGAAAGTGTCATGAACGTACCATCTTTTTTCATTTTATCAATAGAAGCCATTTTTTTAACAGCTTTACGGATAGTTACGAAATTAGTTAGCATTCCACCAGGCCATCTTTCAGTGATGTAAGGCATGTTGCAAGCTGCAGCTTTTTCAGCTACGATATCTTTTGCTTGTTTTTTGGTAGCTACGAAAAGTATTTTTCTACCAGAAGCTGCAATTTTTTTCATGGCTTCGTTAGCCTCTTCAATTTTTGCAGCTGTTTTATATAGATTGATAATGTGAATACCATTACGTTCCATATAAATGTAAGGAGCCATGTTTGGGTCCCATTTGCGAGTCATGTGTCCGAAGTGAACACCTGCTTCTAATAATTCTTTAACGTCAATTTTGTTTGCCATTGTTTAATAGTTTACGTTCCGTGATTAGCAATGTTCCTATGGGCTGTAAGCGGTAAGCTTTGTGCAGTAGGCTTCATTTAGATGCTAAACTAATTCCCTTTTTACAAGGAATATCGACAACTGTGTTTTAATTTCAAATTTAATAATAAGATTTTTGATGCTGTAAACCAACGTGTGGAATACAGATAACAGCGTATTAACGTTTCGAGAATTGGAATCTCTTACGTGCTTTTTTCTGTCCAAATTTCTTACGCTCTACCATTCTTGGATCTCTTGTAAGTAATCCTTCTGGTTTTAGGATAGCTCTGTTTTCTGCATCAACTTCACACATAACGCGTGCTAATGCCATTCTTACAGCTTCTGCTTGTCCTGTTGCTCCACCTCCGTAAACATTTACTTTTACGTCAAAGTTTTCTGCATTGTTTGTCATAGACATTGGTTGCAACACTTTGTACTGTAAAGTAGCTGTTGGGAAATAGTTGTTGAATTCTCTTTTGTTTACGGTGATTTTTCCTGTTCCTTCAGAAACATAAACACGTGCTACTGCACATTTTCTTCTACCGATTTTGTGAATAACTCCCATTACTTTAAGTCGTTAAGGTTAACGGATTTTGGTTGTTGAGCTCCGTGTTTGTGCTCAGTACCAACATTTACATTTAAATTGCGGAATAATTGCGCTCCTAATTTGTTTTTAGGTAGCATTCCTTTTACAGCCTTTTCTACTAATAATGCAGGGTTTTTTTGTTGCATTACTTTAGCAGTCAAGCTTCTTTGTCCTCCTGGGTAACCTGTGTGACGAATGTACGTTTTATCGTCAAGTTTGTTACCAGTTAGGTTGATTTTTTCTGCGTTGATAACAATTACGTTATCTCCACAATCAACGTGCGGTGTATAACTTGGTTTGTATTTACCTCTTAAAAGCATCGCTACTTTTGAAGCAAAACGACCTAAGTTATGACCTTCAGCATCTACAACAATCCACTGCTTATCGGCTGTGGCTTTGTTTGCTGAAACTGTCTTGTAGCTTAATGTGTTCACAATAATTTTTTTTAATTAAACATTCCATTCCCAATTAAGGGAGTGCAAAAGTACAATTATTTATCATATATGCAAAAATCATTTGAATTTTTAATTAGTATTTTGAATTTTAAGTGGTTAGAAAAGGTAAATACCTCCTTCCTTAGCCCTGACAGAAATGACATCCCGCGCTTTTTATGGCGCGGATATAATGAATGGCAGGAACAGGGCCTATAGATAATTCCCGAGCCTGTTGCTTCAAATAGAAAAAAAAGCTATTTTTACATCTTTATTCTATTTTTATTTTGTTGCTTTGTTGTTAAAGCATAAAATTACCCATTCAACGCACCTAAAGTTAATTAATTATGAAGTCGAAAGCTACATTAAAGCAAATTGCAAAAGAATTAAATGTTTCTGTTTCAACTGTTTCTAAGGCATTAAATGATAGTCCGGAGATTAGTGAGCCTACCAAACTGAGGGTTCAAGAATATGCTAAACTTAAAAATTACAAACCGAATGTGATTGGTTTGAACTTAAAAAATAGATCTACACGAACCATCGGTGTGATTGTACCTAATATATTGAATTCGTTTTTTGCAAAAGTATTTACGGGGATTGAAAAAGTAGCTGATGAAAAAGGGTACAAAGTGATCACTTGTATTTCGAATGAAAGTTTGGAGAAAGAAATTGGCGCTTTGGAAATGTTGAGCAACGGTACGATTGATGGATTCATTCTATCTATCTCGCAAGAAGCTCAAAAACTACAAGAATTTGGACATTTCAAATCGATCATCAATGAAGGAACACCAATCGTGATGTTTGATAGAATTGCAGACGAAGTAAATTGTGATAAAGTCGTTGTGGATGATTTAGAATCGGCTACCAACGCCACCGAGCATTTGATTAAAACTGGATGCAAACGCATTGCGCTGTTTTCTACCATAGACCATTTGAGTGTTGGAAAATTACGCGCCAAAGGGTTTTACCAAGCATTGGAAAACCACGGAAGCAAAGTAGATGCCCAATTAATATTATGCACGGGTAACGAAGAAGATTTTGATCAAAAACTAGCCGATTTTTTCAAAAACAATCGAATTGACGGTGTTTTTGCATTGGATGAGCATGCTTCTGTAATGGCCATGAAATATGGAATCAAGTCGGGATATAAAATTCCGGAAGAGCTTTCAATCATCGGATTTGCAGATGGTGTATGGTCTAGAAGAATGACGCCTAGTCTTTCTACTGTAAGTCAGCACGGACCAGAAATTGGAGAGGTTGCCGCAAAAATGTTGATTGCAAAATTAGAAAGCAAAGAAGAAACGTATCCGTTTACAACCACGGTCATTAATACCGAACTACGCCAAAGAGAATCGACCAAGAAAATTAAATAGTCCCTTTTTTACGATCGTCGTTCCAAGTAATGTAACCTAGTATGGCATTGAAAAAATAAAAGGTGTATTTGGCGACATTGGCAATATTCATGAGCAACAGGTTTTGAACTATTTTGGTTAGGTTGTAAAATTGCCACATAAACCAATTGTCTGGATACATACGTGCAGTATTAAAAGTTCCTCCAAAAGTGATTCCGGCCGGAATAGCAATTGCAAAAAACAATTTCCAATCAATCGGGGTTTGAGCGATGTACTTAAAGGCAATGTAATTCAACACCAACGAAAAGAAAAACCCCAAAACTATATTTCTGTAAAAAATAAAGTCGACAGATCGCAACACTTTGCTTTTTTTCCATGCTTTAAAAACCAAAAAATTCCCAATAAACGTAACGGGGTAAGTCAAAACTGCACCTGCATTTCCCAACAAGTAATCGATACTGCCGCTTAAAAAAGTATTGCACGTTGTGATTAAATTTCCGAAATTGTTCTTTTTAGTTACGAGTCGGTTGCCCATCATAGAAAAACCTGTGTTCACGATCGAAACATAGCCCAGCAAAAAAACATAATTGGTTCCTTGAAACGTGAAATCAATGACCGTTTGGTGGTAACCCAATGCAAAAGATGCAGCCAAAACGATAGCCAGACCAATAATATCTAGATAGGTGCTGTTGGTAAGCGCTTTAATTTGGACTAAGATATTGACTGGGATTTTTGAAAATAATTTCATTACTGACTTTGATTTTTTTTGAAAAAACGAAAATTGAGTTTGCAATATTACAAATTCTCTTTACACAATCGCTCTTTTTGAAAATAAATAGTTTCCATATTACATGCTTTTTTATACATTTACAAACAACTAAAAATGAGATCGTAGCTTATGATTTTTGACAAACCACATCGTACCTTTTTAACTGAAAACCCCGTATTGAACGTGGCAGATTTGGTGCAATGGAAACGCGAAAATCAAAAATTCAATGTCGATAAATTACCAGCCACGGCGATCTTCACACTTAGTAAATATTCCATTCCAAAAAAAATTCGCCTTTTTGCAAAAAAGATAAAAGGCATCAAGGGTTTTCAATATCAAATAAATTCAGAAATTGTGATCTGTTCCGATTTTGGTAACGGCGCACCCGCTATTGTGGGCGTTATGGAAGAGTTGCGAATTTTAGGTGTTGCGAATTTTATATTTATTGGTCTGGCCGGAAGTTTGGATCTCAAGTTCAAAGAAAATGAGAAATGTGTGGCAACCCAAACCTTTTCAACCACTGGCTGTGCCGCCTTTTATTCTGAAGAAGAAACCCTGGTTCCTATAAAAAACGAATGGTTGAATCGAATTCAATCCCAGTTGAATTATCCCGAAGCTACCTGCTGGAGCACAGATGCCCCTTACAGAGAAACCCCGAGTTTACTCTCGCAATTTTGCAGTAAAGGAGCAACACATGTCGACATGGAATGCGCGGCAATATATGCTTTTGCTTCCTTTTACAAATTAAATTCGATTTGTCTTTTGGTGACAGCCGATGCTATTTCATCAGGAAAATGGTTGCCACCAAAAAATGAAAAATCAGTGCACCAATCCATCAAAAATACGCTTCTTGATTGCTTAAAAATTACTGCGAATGAATAAACCCAACGCTATAATTTCACTGATTATCGTTTTTTACAACGAAGAAAATTACCTGGACCGATGCTTGCAATCTGTGGCAGACCAGACGTATAAAGATTTTGAAGTGATCCTGGTGAATGATGGGTCAATTGACAATTCGTTGGAGGTTGCCACCAAGTATTTGCCAAAAATATACAAAGGCACTGTTCTAACTATTGAAAATTCGGGTGCAGCAGTGGCAAGAAACACAGCATTACAAAAGGTTAGCACCAAATACGTAACATTTTTGGATGCAGATGATGTTTTGCACCCCAACATGATGGAAGAATTTGTACAAGAAATTGAAAGAACCAAAGCCGATTTATTGGTTTGTGATATTGAAATTTTGAGTGAAGACGGTTTGATTACTCTACCATCAAAATGGCATGAAGTTTATAACAACATCCATAAATCTTCCGAATTGGCAAGCACTTTTTACAAAGAAGGCATCGTAGAAACGATTTGGTCCAAGGTTTTTTTAACAGCTTTTGCCCAAAACATCCGTTTTGATAAAGATTTAAAACTGTTTGACGACCGACCTTTTGTTTTAGAGTTTATTCTCATGAGCAAATCAGTGCAATTCTTACCAAAAAAATTAATAACTCATTATTCCCGAAAATCATCCTTAACTCGTAGGGTTTTGTCTGATGTGCGGGTGAAAGATGTACATCGACTGTTTGAAGTAGAACTCGATGTAATCAAAAGAAACGGGGTGGAAGATATATACAAAAATGGGGTTTATAAAAACACATTGGATTATTATATGGATACTTTTTTAATCCAAATTATAGATCAAAACGAGATGGTTTCATTGCCAAATTTCAGGGCTGAATACCAAGAGTTATTGGGGTTATTTTGTCGAAAAATCAAAACAGATCGAATCAAACTTAACAAGAAAGACCAAATAGCCTTGCTTTTATTGAAAATGCCAAATCAGGTGGGTTGGAGATGCACCAACCTTCTACTTTCTGTATTAAAAAGAAAAAGATTGGCAACGATTAAAACCATCAAAAACCAATGAGGCTAGCTAATTTCAAAAATACAACGCAACGATTTGGTTTGCTAACCCTTGTTCAACTGTTGACCGTATTGTTTCCCGTTGGTATGTATATCCTACTCATCAACAGGGTTTCTTTGGAACAAATTGGACAAATTACAACCTGGCAAATGATCTTTGTGATGTTGGCCGGGATGAGTAATTTTGGTTTCCCTCAGAATTTAATCCCTTTTGCCGAGAAGTTGAAAACCAGCAGCAGAACGACAGCAGCTTATTGGAATAAATTATTACAAATTAGATCGGTATTGATCCTATTTTTCTTCTTGTTGCTTCTTTCCTTTGCTTCCTATTTGCCTGCAATTGCCCTGTTTTCATCTCTATTACTCTTGGCAAGACTGTACAATCCTACTTCGTTTTTTTATATTCTGTCACAAAACAAGACCCTGCTTTGGTTTCATTTTTACACCAAATTGGCCGCCTTGGCTTTCGTCTTTTTTTTTATTACGGAGCACAATTGGTATGTCACTAATTTTTGGATTGCCCTAGCAGAGATACTCATAAGCATTCCTTTTTTAATACATAAAAAATGGGCGTTTGTGTGTACCTTTTCAAAAGTCAAAAAAGTGATGGTTTTTGTCAAAAGTCAAAAAAAATTATTTTACCTACAGATTGTGAACACCCTTATTTTATCGGCAACCATTCCATTCGTTCAACTCTGTTTTGGGGCGCAAATTGCCGGGGTATCGGCTGTATTGGAAAAAGCTACCTCGTTAATAAGAGGCGTTTCCGGAAATTTATTTTACGCGATTTTACCTAATTTCAAAGATGCCAACCAACTTGGGTTATCAAAAAATATGCGAAATGGATTGTATAAAATTACTTATTTTACGCTTGTCCTTTTTTGTGTTGCTGTCGGACTGATCGTATCTTTTGAAGGAATCATCACACAAAAATTTCAAGAAATACCCATGATGTATTATCTGTTGTTGGTTCAAATTATTTGGTTTCCGGTGATGTTGAGTACCCCATTTCAAATAATTTGCATGAAAAAAGAACGTTGGAATACCGTTTACTTATTTTCAAAAATTCAGCTTGCTGTACTAGTAATTGGTTTGATGCTTCTGGGAAATTTATTCGGGGTTTGGGGTATCGTTTGTGCTATTATTCTGCCCGAATTAGTAAATTTTCTGCTGTATAAAAATGCAGTAAAAAAATAATCCAACCTTAAATTGCAATCCTTTTCATAAGGATTCTTGCTACAATTGACTTTAATTTCATCTTTAACCCTTTCCAGTTGTAGGGGTTGTTCAATCTTGAAAATTCGACTTCATTGACAACCCATTTTACGGCATACGTATAATATTTTTTAGCATACGTTCTCTCAAATTCAATCTCTCTGTCGGTGGTGGTTTCCCAATCCAAGCTATTGGTTATCTTGTTTTCAATTTCATTATAAAGGCTGGTTCCTTTGATTGGGTAGGCAATGGTTATGGTATAATATGTTGGTTTTGCAGCAATTAAATAATCGATGGTTTGCTTAATGTCATCTTCTTCTTCGCCTGGATAGCCCACCATAACAAAAGTACCGGTCTCTATGCCCATGGCATTGGTTTTTTGAATCATGTTTTTTACATGGTTTACCTCAACCCGACGGTCCATTAAATCAATGATTTTTTGGGATCCACTTTCGGCACCAATCCAAATTCGAAAACAACCTATCTCTTTTAACAAGTGTAAAATTTCCTCATTCAATCGTTCGGCTCGTGTAATGCATTCAAACGGAATCAATGCGTCGTGAGCCAGCACTTCTTCTTTGAAGGCGATGAGCCATTTATGACTGACCGTAAAAACATCATCTACAAACCAAATCGCATCGGGGTTGTATTGATCTTTCAACAACTTCATTTCTTGGGCAACCAAATGTGCGGGACGTCTTCTATAACTTTGACCATAGACCGCGGTACTGCACCATTTACAGGTATAAGGACATCCTCTTTGCGTGGAAATCGTCATCGAACTTTGTCCGTGGTTGGTTTTCCATGTATCCAAATAGCGTTGCATATCAATGGCGTCTCTGTTCGGAAGAGGCAATTCATCCAACTCCTTCAACTTGGTGCGTTCGGAAGTTTTGATGACTTCCTTTTTTTCGACAAATGCTATTCCGGCAACGTCATGCAAATTGGTTTTATTCTCAAGAGCTTGGTATAATTCGTAAGTCGTAACTTCTCCTTCACCCAGGACAAGAAAATCGGCACCCGCTT
This sequence comes from Flavobacterium sp., assembly GCA_017984835.1. Classification (GTDB taxonomy): domain Bacteria; phylum Bacteroidota; class Bacteroidia; order Flavobacteriales; family Flavobacteriaceae; genus Flavobacterium. The sequence continues at coordinate 20,776 of JAGNYR010000016.1, forward strand.
TTAGATAATTTTCAACATTATAGGTCACATCCGGACCACCCAATACAAGCGTAGGAAATCTGTACAGGTCCGATTTGAGAATTTTCATCAATTTAATTACCTCAATTTTGGTCATTAAATTGGTGTAAATACAAATGACCTTCGGTTGCATTTTTTGTATAAAATCTAGTTGACTTTGCAGGGATGAAAAAGTCGAATCAAAGACTTCGTTTTCGATTTGTTTCGTCTTCATATAGGCAGATACATACAGCAACCCTAACGGAGGATAGGGTTTCATGATCTTTTGTTCTCTTAGATCATCTGAAATATAATAGGCATGCGTGAATAACAAACTCATCTCTTTTGTAAAACTAGTAAATAATGATCTGAATACTTGGAAAGCGCTGACTTATTTCGAATTTTCTTCTCCCATTGAACCAATAACTGGAATACCCTCGGTTTCTTTTTGAAAAAGGGCTCTAGATACGATGGTGGGATAAAAAATCCAATTGGTTTTGATTCCAACCTCTCAAAATTTTCATGCGCCAAGCGTTCAATGTCTTTCGGATTATAATAATAGGTTGGCACAATCGCACCTTCTACCTTTGCAAAAGCTACTTCTTTTGTGCGACGGAAGGCTTCTTTACCTTTTCCTTTTAGGATAAAATACAATTTTTCCCACAAAGTGTTTTTAGGCATAATGACCAAAATCAACCTGCCTTTATCTGATAAAATTTTTTGAACTTTTAGAAAAAATTGTTCCAATTCAGTTGCTGTCAAACAATTTAACCCCCCAAAATTTGAAAAAACAACATCAAATTTTTTCGATGAAAACTGCTCTGAAACCTGATTGATATCAGCCTGAACAAACTCGATGGAGGTGGGATTCATTTTTGACTTTGCGCTCGCGATCATTTCAGAAGAAATATCGGTTGCAAGGACATTAAAACCCCGCTTTTCAAACCAAATCGCATCTTCTCCTGTGCCACAATTTATTTCTAAAATATCTTTAGGTGGATGTGACAACAAACGCGTTACGTGCTCATAAACAATGTCTCGCTGCGCTCGACCAATTTTTGTATGGGTAAACGTAGCGTCGTAAGTAGAAGCGGCTTGGTCAAAATTAGTTTGCATTTTTTGCCAATCGATTTAATAGTATAGAATCAACGAATGCACTCGGAATATAATATCCTAATTTTAGAATGGCGATCAGTTTTGGAATCGAAAAAGTAAAGTTCTTTAAGTAATGTAATCCCTGAGCTTTTCTAAACTCTTTGTGCACAAATCGTTGTAATTTTTTATAATAGATAGAATTATAAGTCCCTTGAAACATCATTTCAAAATCGTCCGAATCGGTCCAATTAGCTTTAAGTTTCAAATCATCTTTTACTTTTTCATAAAACTTCGTCCCCGGTAAAGGATACGAAACCGAAATGCCAATATTATCTGGCAGGATGTCCTTAACCATATCGATTGTTTTCTGGATGTCTTCTTGCGTTTCAGTAAGGTATCCAAATTGAAGAAACAAGGCAACTCGAATGTGTTTCTGTTGTAACAAATGAGTAGCAGTGAAAATTTCTTCAATTTTAGTTCCTTTATCCATGGCATCAAGTATTCGTTGCGAACCGCTCTCTGCGCCTACCCATACTTCTTCTAATCCAGAATTGGCAAGAACATCAATTGTGTCTTCTTTCAACAGCAAATCAACACGACTTTGGATGTAATAACGTATGGTTAGATCGTGAGTAGTCAATTCGGCATTAAATTCTTGCACCCAATTGGGTTTTAATCCAAAAATATCATCACACATCCAAAAACGGGTGACGCCAAAGTGTTTTTTGATGTACGCAATTTCTTTTACAATGTAGGCAGGTGAATGCGCATTGTATCGATTTCCATAAATGGGTTTTGCACACCAATTACATTTATAAGGACATCCTCTTGTGGTGGCCAAATTAAGTGTGAACTCTTGTTTGCTTTGCTTCCAGATCTTTTTATACAAATCGATGTCTACTAGATCCCAAGCAGGCATAGGCAAATCATCCAGGTTTTCCAATACCTTTCGTTTCGGATTTACCACAAGTTCTCCGTCACGTTTGTATACAATACCGGCAATATTTTCAATGCTTTTATCTGCATCTAAATGCTGGATGAGCTCTAACAAAGTGATTTCCCCTTCGCCTTGTATGATAAAATCGGCACCTTTTTTTATGTATTTTTCATAATGGTCGGTAGCATCAGAACTGCACACGATCACTTGACAACCCAACGATTTTGCAGCGATGATCATGTCAAAACACGCCTCCCGCATATTTGTCAAGCACATTTTAGTCAAATAATTAAACCCGTCGTCGTAAATTACCAAATAAGTAGGTAAAAAGTGTTTTATTTTTGACAGTATGGAATGAGAGGAATTCAATAAATTCGTATCAAAAAGAGCCACTTCAAAATTATTTTCTCTCATTAATGAAGCCGCATACAAAGTCCCTAGCGGCGGAAAAGGTGTTTTATTCTTCCACTGTTTTGGGTCTAATTGGTAATAATAAGAATGTGAAAATAGAATTCTAGACATCTTCTTTTGGGATTTGAATCGAATGGTTGGATCTAACTTCTTCTATTTTTGCATTGAGGGCATCAATGACCTTTTTTTGAAAATTGGATGGATGGTGCTTCGAAATATTTGTAGACGTTTTTAATGCTACTTTAAACTCATCTTCCGACAAATAATGAAATTTTGAATTCCATTTCTTTAACGTCATCGATTTCAATAATGCATCCAAACTAAGTCCGATTTTGGAATTAAACAACCCTTCTATTCCCTTTGATAACCTACTTTTCTGGGTTGATTGAGTGGCGTGTGTATGTGGTTCAAAATTTGGAAAAAAAGAAGAAACCCAGTTGTTCTGCTGATAAAATTTTTCAAATTCTAGCTTCCCTTCTAGCGGAATCAAGGTTTTTATCTCGGTGGCCGTAAAAATATTTTGCTCTTCAATTTCCATTTGATTCTCGGAAACAAAATAATTGATACAGAAAAATTTTCTCGAATTTAATAAAAAGGCCTTTTTATAAAACATCAACAACGTTCTACAAATCCAAAGTTTGGATTGTTGGGTAATGACAAAAAAATCAATATCGCTTTCGTTGTCATAATATCCTTTTGATAACGATCCAGAAACGCCAACTCCCTTCACAAAGGGAAATTTGGAAATAAAAGAAGCTCTTTCTTTTGCAATCAACATGACTTTTTGGGCTTGTTCGTTGCCTTTTATTCGCTTGGCAATGCAATCAAAATCTGTTCCATAAACATAAAATCCGTCTACATTGGAAATGACTTTTTGGGCCATCAATTGATCTAATTCATCTTGGGTTTGGTTCAAGTTGGTATGGCAGGTATAACTATGTATCTCTTCTAATTTTAGAGGATATTTAAAAACAGAAAAGTACAATATGGCTTTGATTGAATCCATTTCAATTGTATAAACGATTTATTTTGAATGTGTTTTATTGTATAAAAACATGAATATATACTAACATTAATGTGCTTCCAACCAGTTTTTTCCAACACCAATTTCAACTTCCAACGGAACATCCATTTTAAAGGCGTTTTCCATTTCGTGCTTAATCAGGGGTTGAATGCGATCTAATTCTGAATGATGCACGTCAAAAACAAGCTCATCATGAACTTGCAAAAGCATTTTTGATTGCCAACCTTCTGAGGTAAGCTTTCGATGAATATTGATCATGGCAATTTTGATAATATCGGCTGCCGAACCTTGAATGGGTGCATTTACTGCATTGCGTTCAGCACCACTTTTCACCATCATGTTTGCCGAATTAATATCTTTTAAATAACGTCTTCTTCCAAGAACTGTTTGAACATATCCGTTTTCGCGTGCAAAATCTACTTGAGCAGACATGTACGATTTTAGTTTTGGATAAGTTTGATAGTAGGCATCAATCAAATCGGCGCTTTCTTTTCGTGACAGCGAAGTTTGATTCGATAAACCGAAGGCCGAAACCCCATAGATTATTCCGAAATTAACTGTTTTGGCGTGGCTTCGTTGCTCTTTGGTCACTTCATCCAACGGTACGTTGAACACTTTAGCAGCGGTACTTTTATGAATGTCTTCGTTGTTTTGAAATGCTTTGATCATGTTTTCTTCGCCAGACAAAGCCGCAATGATGCGCAGCTCAATTTGAGAATAATCGGCAGAAACCAACAAATAATTTTCGTCTCTGGCAATAAAAGCTTTACGAATCAATCGCCCTCTTTCAGTTCGAATTGGTATGTTTTGCAAATTCGGATTGTTCGAACTTAATCGACCTGTGGCCGCAACCGTTTGCATATAATCGGTGTGAACGCGACCGGTTTTTTTATCTACTTGATTTGGCAAAGCATCAATATAGGTGCTTTGTAATTTGACCATTTGACGCCATTCCAAAATATCTTTTACAATTGGATGATCATTGGCTAAATACGATAAAATTTCTTCGCCAGTGGCATATTGACCTGTTTTGGTTTTTTTCTGTTTGGAGCCACCAATTTTTAGTTTATCAAACAAAATATCCCCCAATTGTTTGGGAGAAGCCAAATTGAATTTCTCACCCGCAGTTTCATATATTTTTTGTTCCAATGCGGCACTTTCTTTGGCCATTTCAACCGACATTTCTTTCAAAAAAGGTACGTCGAGATGGATCCCTTCTCGTTCCATAGAAGCTAAAACTGGAATAAGTGGAATTTCAATGGCATCAAACAATTTTTTGGTTTCGGCCTTGTCCAAAATTGGACTGAAATTTTGCTTCAATTGAAACGTAATATCAGCATCTTCTGCGGCGTATTCTTTGATGTCTTCCAAAGCAACATCGCGCATCGATAATTGATTTTTTCCTTTTTTCCCTATTAATGTTTCGATGGATTTGGGCGAATATTTTAAATAGGTTTCTGACAACACGTCCATATTGTGACGCATATCTGGGTTGATCAAATAATGGGCAATCATGGTATCAAACAATTTACCTTTGATTTGAACACCATAATTTGAAAGGATTTTCAAATCATATTTGATGTTTTGACCTATTTTTTCGATGGATTCACTTTCAAAAAAAGGTTTGAATTTCTCAATCAAAACGTGTGCTTCATCCTGATTTTCGGGAAAAGGCACATAAAAGGCTTCTCCTTTCGACCAAGAAAAGGACATTCCCACCAACTCGGCATTCAAGGCATCAATACCGGTAGTCTCGGTGTCAAAACATACCGATGTTTGGTTCATTAACGATTGTAAAAACAATTTGGTTCCCAATTCGCCATGAACCACCGTATAATTATGTGAAGTCGTTTCTAACGTCGCGTATTGCGAATGATGGATTGAAACATCCTCTGGATCATCACTAAATCCGAACAAGTCAAATTGTTCTTCGTTTGTTTTTTTAGCGGGTGCCTTTTTCACGTTAGCTGCTTCTGTAACTTCCTCCGTAGTTGAACCACTGTAGAGTTTATCAAACTGAGCCTTCATTTGACGAAACTCTAGTTCTTGAAACAAGGCATCTGTTTTCTCGATATCGGGTGTAGAAAGTTCGTAGTCTTTTTCATCAAATACCACGGGACAATCCAACAAAATAGTAGCTAATTTTTTAGACAAAATACCCAATTCGGCGTTGGCTTCAATTTTATCTTTGATAGCCCCTTTGAGTTGGTGTGTGTTGGCCAACAAATTTTCCATCGAACCAAATTCGGCCAAAAATTTCTTAGCTGTTTTTTCTCCTACTCCAGGCAATCCCGGAATATTATCGGCAGCATCTCCCATCATTCCAAGAAAATCAATTACTTGTTCTGGTCGTTCAATTTCAAATTTTTCAAGTACTTCTGGAATACCCCAAATTTCAATATCATTCCCCATACGGGCTGGTTTGTACATAAAAATATTCTCCGAAACCAATTGGGCAAAATCTTTATCGGGCGTTACCATAAAAACTTTATAGTTCTGTTTTTCGGCCTGTTTTGCGATGGTACCAATTAAATCATCTGCTTCAAAACCTGCTACTTCAATGATCGGTATGTGCATTGCACGTAAAAGTTGTTGGATATAAGGAACGGCTATTTTTATCGCTTCGGGAGTTTCATCTCTGTGGGCTTTGTATTCCTGATACATTTCATATCGGTACGTACTCCCGCCTTTATCAAAAGCAACCGCCAAATGATCTGGTTTTTCTCTTTTTATCACATCCATCAAGGCATTCATAAACCCCATGATAGCCGAGGTATCCATCCCTTTCGAGTTGATTCTTGGATTTTTGATAAAAGCAAAATACCCTCTAAAAATTAAGGCATAAGCATCTAAAAGATAGAGGCGTTTTTTTTCTGACATGGTTGTTTATTTATAATTGGTAAAAATAGTTAATCTTTTTAAAAATTCCTCTTTTTGTTTATAATGTGTTAAAAGAAAAAAAGGGAGTTATTTTTCCTTATTTTTGTATCGTATGAAAAGAAAATCAATTCTTATGAGTTTATCCTTTTCTGGATATATATTACTTGCAATCATTTTGCAGGCAGGGCACTCGTGGGAACATCTTTACAAATCGCTGCAAGAAACACATTGCGAACATCACTATGCCAAAGGGCAAGATCAAATCAATCATGCACACACCCCTTTAGATCATTGTTTTGCCTGTGACTTCCCTTTTACTGCGGTTGCCGAAACACCTCTTTTTTCATTCAAAATTCCCTCTTTTCAAGAATATTTCTATTCTAATTTTTTCTGCAAACAAGTTTTCCACTCTTTTTATACGGGTTGCTTGTTGGCTGATAGAGCGCCCCCTTCTGTATTTTTTTCTTAGCCTTTTTATGAATTAATTTCCTTCTTATTTGGATGTAAAACTCTTTTGCATTTCCATAATTGGGAGGTTCACATCTATTTAAAAACAAACAGCATGAAAAAAATGATATTCCCAATATTAATGGGTTTTTCCATTATGGGCTTTTCTCAAGAAGAAAACACACCACAAAAAAAAGACAGCATTCATCAAATGGATGAAGTCATTGTATCTACAGCTTTCAATAAATTACAATCACAAAATGTAATGAAAGTAGAACATGTTAAAATCAATTCCCTTCAGCAAAAAGGAGCAATCACCTTGTCAGAGGGACTTTCAAAAATACCAGGAGTTTCAGTCATTACAACAGGAACATCGATTGGAAAGCCTGTCATTCGCGGGTTAAGCGGAAACCGAGTTCTTGTTTATGCGCAAGGGGTACGCCTCGAAAATCAACAATTTGGAGAAGAACATGGGTTGGGACTGAACGATTCGGGAGTTGATAGTTTTGAAGTGATCAAAGGACCTGCTTCGTTACTCTACGGATCGGATGCATTAGGAGGTGTGCTGTATTTTAATCCTGAAAAATTTGCTCCTACAAAATCGGATGCATTTAGTTTTAAAAACACCTATTTTACAAATACTTCCGGAAACAATACCGCACTTGGATACAAAGTTTCGGGTGAAAACATCCAATTTTCTTCGAATGTGAGTTACAGTTCGCATGCCGATTACAAAGTGGCAAAAGGCGACCGAGTAACCAATACCCGTTTCAATGAATTGGATATAAAAACCGGACTTGGCTATTCAAAAAACAACTTCTCGACCGTTTTTCGTTACAATGTAAATCAGTTAAATCTTGGGATTCCCGAAAACGGAATTGCATTGCAAACCCAATCGCACAAACCCGATTATCCTAGACAAAAAGTAAACAGTCAAATTCTTAGTTTGAATTCGGTTTATAAATTTACCCATTCAAAAATAGAAGCCGATTTGGGATACATAGACAACCAACGAAGTGAATTTGAAGACAGTCCAACTGCCCTCTTAAAAATGAAACTAAAAACAAGTAATTTTAACATAAAATATTATTTGCCAAAAAAAGGGAAACTGGAGACTATTGTGGGTTCGCAAGGTATGAATCAAACCAATACCAACTTTGGCGAAGAACTACTCATCCCAGATGCTACAACAACCGACATTGGTTTTTTTACTACTTCTTATTACACTTGGAACAAAAACAACCTACAGGCCGGAATACGTTGGGACAATCGAAAAATCGAAAGTCAAACCGCAGGTGAAGTAGGATCGGAAGGGTATTTTGAAGCGATAAACCGAAATTTCAATTCGATCAATGCCTCTTTGGGTTACAAAACCCAGTTGAAAGAAAATTTAATTGTTAGACTCAACTTGGCCTCTGGATTTAGAGCCCCAAACCTCGCAGAACTCACTTCAAATGGCGTACATGAAGGAAGTAATCGCTACGAGATTGGAAATAATAACCTAAAAAGCGAGCAAAATTTCCAAACAGACATCAATCTTGAGTACCGTAATCCACATTTTGAATTTTTTGTCAACGGATTTTACAACACCGTCAACAACTATATTTTTATCAGTCCAAATGGCACACTTATAGACAACAACAACGTGTTTGTCTATACGCAAGCCAACGCCCATTTGTATGGAGGAGAAGCCGGTATCCACTTTCATCCACACCCAATGGATTGGTTGCACATCACTTCAAGTTTTGAATCGGTGACAGGAAAACAAACCAACAATCAAAACATCCCACTCGTTCCAGCCAACAAATGGAATACCGCATTCAAAACAGAGTTTAATAACACCCATTCGCTTACAGAGACGTTTGCGTCCTTTGAAATAGAGCATGTGTTTAACCAAAACAATCCAAGTGTTTTTGAGACAAAATCAGTAGATTATACGTTGGTTAATTTGCTTTTTAGCACCAAAATAAAGTGGCACCAAACACCGATTCAATTACAAATCAACGCCAACAATGTACTAGACAAACAATACATCGCGCACCTATCAAGATTAAAATCAGACGGAATTCCAAACATGGGAAGAAACATCGTGTTAAGCCTTCTTTTTTCAATTTAGCAGCACCACAAAGGTTGACCCACACAACCTGTCCCGCTTTCGCCTGTATCTCCCGAACCCATGGGTATCGGGAGGATATCGGCTCTATCGGGGCTGAAGAGACGCTTGGAATTTCCATGAAAAGCGACTCTTTTGTATTAAAAAAGAGAACGTTTCAAAATTTTGCTTACTTTTAAAACAAAAAAATTATGTATTTTTCAGATAAGCGAAATCTTACTCGTTGGATCATTATTATCGCTTCCTTTTTTATAGTATCGCTCATACTATGGAATACCTATACTTTTTTTCAAATTTTTAAAAATGAAGAGCGCCTCAAAATGCAAGTTTGGGCTGCAGCTCAAAAATCATTGCTCCAAGCCGATCTAGAAAACGACAATGTCGATTTGAATTTAGAAATATTAAGCAGTAACCAAACGATTCCGCTGATAAAATTAGAAAATAACGTCATCATCAGTCATGCCAATATTGACGAGTCGGTTGCAAAAGATTCGATTTCATTGTATGCCTTTTTAAACGAGCTAAAAAAACAAAACGAACCCATAAAAATTGAATACGACCAAGGTAAATCTCAATATGTTTATTATGGTGATTCGGCGCTTATTACAAAATTAAAATACTATCCCGTAGCGCTGTTTTTAATCATTGTTTTGTTTGCTACCGTGGTGTACAATTTTTACAGAAGCACAAAAATGGCCACGCAAAATAAGCTATGGGCCGGAATGGCGAAAGAGACAGCACATCAAATTGGAACGCCTTTGTCTTCACTCATTGGGTGGCTCGAAATCATGAAAGCAGACAATGTGGATGCGACCACCATTAACGAAATTGAAAAAGACATCAACCGCTTGCAAACCATTACCGATCGTTTTTCAAAAATTGGTTCAGAGCCCATTTTATCGGTTCAAGATATTGTAGCCGAAACACAACAATCTTTCGATTACTTAAAAGATCGTTTTTCCAAACAAATTGCCTTTCATTTCAAAGCGCCTAAAACACCTGTCATGGCTTTATTAAACCCCGAACTACATAGTTGGACCATCGAAAATTTGATGAAAAATGCCGTAGATGCAATGAAAGGAAAAGGTGTTTTAAAAATCAACATCGAAGTGGAAGGACCGTGGATCAAAATAAACGTTTCCGACTCAGGAAAAGGAATTCCTAAAAAACAATTCAAAAAAATATTTGAACCTGGATTTACAACCAAAAGAAGAGGTTGGGGATTGGGATTATCACTTACAAAAAGAATTGTGGAAGATTATCACAAAGGGAAGATACGCGTCTTACAATCAGAAATTGACAAAGGAACCACGATTCAAATTAGCTTAAAACCAGTGGTTTAATCGAGTAAATTAAGTTGGCTCTGAATGGCTTTTGCTGTCGCTTCAAACTCCTCTTTTGAGAGGCTCACTTTGTTTTGAAAACGCATCTCGTCCATCTCGTTTAAGGGAATCAAATGAACGTGTGCATGCGGTACTTCTAGACCTATGACAGCCATCCCAACGCGTTTGCAATCGATCGCTTTTTCTAGGGCAATAGCCACTTTTTTTGAAAATTGCATCAACCCAAGATACAAATCATCATTTATATCAAAAAGTTTGTTGATCTCTTGTTTAGGAATACACAAAGTGTGTCCTTTAGCATTTGGGTTTACGTCTAAAAAAGCAAGAAACTGGTCGGTTTCTGCAATTTTGTAACAAGGGATTTCTCCCTCTATGATTTTTGTAAAAATGGTTGGCATAATCGTTCTAATTAGTCACGAGTAATCTCTAAAACTTCAAATTTAAGCGTACCGTTTGGAACGGTTATTTCGGCGATTTCACCCACCGATTTACCAAGTAACCCTTTTCCAATGGGAGAAGTAACCGATATTTTTCCGGTTTTTAAATCCGCTTCACTTTCAGCAACTAACGTATATTTTAATTCCATCCCGTTTGTCTGATTTTTAATGCGAACATTAGATAAAACCAAAACTTTTGAAGTATCTAAGTGGCTTTCGTCTATCAATCGGGCATTGGCGTGCGTTTCTTCTAGTTTTGCGATGCGCATTTCCAACATGCCTTGTGCTTCTTTAGCAGCATCATATTCTGCATTTTCAGACAAATCTCCTTTATCTCTTGCGTCTGCAATATCTTGTGATGCTTTTGGACGCATTACATTTTTTAAATAATCAAGTTCTTCTCTTAATTTTTTTAATCCTTCGGCTGTATAATACGATACGTTGCTCATAATTTTAATTTATTTCATAGCTTTCTCTCACTCAAAAGCTATTTATGGTTGCACTATAAATAGTATATATTAATTTGTAATGATCTTAAAATAGAAGAAATCCCATAGGCATGGGATTTCTTTTTCAAAGATATATAATTTTGTTTATTAAATTCCTACTTTTGTTTATTAAATCAAGACAAAGTTACTTAAATAAATTGTTACTTGATGCTACTTTTTAAAAATTACTATGAAAAAATATTTTTTTATTTCGATCTGTTTTGCGCTTCTTTTGGGCTGTGGTAGTGATAATTTTAACAACAACAATCCCTATTTGCCTAATTACAATTTTTCGATGGAAATAAACACCGACTTGCCTTTATACAATGCTCTTAAATTTCCAAGCAACGGTGTCAAAGTATTTCAAGCCAACGCCCCAAGCAATGGTGTCATTATTTTTAACACGGGAAATAGCTACACGGCTTACGATGGTTCGTGTCCTAATCAGGCCATGGCGACCTGTTCTCGACTTACCATCAGCGGCATCAATGGTGTGTGCAATTGCCAAAGTGAACAATACAATTTATTCACTGGGCAAGCCGTAGGAAAACAATACCCTCTAAAACCCTATCGCGTTGAAGTGATTGGCTCCGTTATTAGAGTGTATAATTAAAACTTCAACGTAACCCCTAGAAAGAAATGCGTTCCTGCTTGCGGATAATAGTAAGGATACACATCCCACATGTACCCATTTGACACGTATTTTTTATTCAAAAAGTTATTCAATAATCCTGTGATTGTAACGGAATTAAAAATCGAATGGGTTTCAATTTCGTACACTACATTCAAATCATTTACAAAGTAATCAGCAAGTTTTGCTTGTGGTAATTCAATGTTATTTAGGTATTGTTCGCTTACATATTTGGATAACAACGATAATTGAATGCCTTTATACGGTTTATAAATCAAACTATTGCTTGCAATACAACCCGGTGAATAGGCTATGTCTTTTGTGCCAATAACTGTAGCGTCCACTTTCAAATCAATGTTTTTATTTTGACTTAATGTAAAATTTGGTCGTACACTTAGTTTGTTTGAAAGTTGAAAATTGGCTTCCAATTCCAAGCCCAAACGGTAACTTTTTTCGCTATTGGAACGAATCGGATTCCCAACATCATCCAAATTTCCGGTCAAAATCAACTGATCGGTGTAGGCCATATAATAGATGTTGGTGCTTATTTGGGATTTTTTGGTTGCCCATCGCCAACCCAATTCGTAATCATTTAGTTTTTCCGGACGTACATTTCCGCTTTCATAATCGGTTCTGTTGGGTTCTCTTTGTGCCTTGGCGTAAGAAATATAAACCGAATGATTTTTATTCAGGTCCCAATTGAATCCAGCCTTTGGGTTAAAAAAACGAAACGTATCGGCCACGTCATCGGCCTGAACCCCGCTTGCGTTGTATCTAACCGAACGGAATTGCAAATCCCCGTAAAAACTCAACTTCTTTGTCAGCTGATAATTGATTTTAGTAAAAATATTCGCATCTGATTTATCGCCATAATAATCATAATAGTGATTGCCTAAATTGGCTGAAGGCGGCACAGATTGTGCCCAAGTCACCTTCCCAAAATGAGCTCCTTTATACAAGTTCCAGCCGCCACCTGTAATGAAATCAACCTTGTCTTTTTTGTAATTTACAGAAAAAGTCGTTCCAAAAAAATCATTGTCCAACCATTTTTGGCGCACCAAATCGGTTGTGGTTTCTGTGCCGGTAGCTGGGATGCCATAGTCTAAAAAAGCGGCATCTTCTTTATAATTTTCATAATATCCTTTGCCTTTTGTATAGTGCAATGCAATCGTGGAGGTCCAATCATCTGACCATTTTTCATTCCAATGTAGTTGAAAATGGTGTTGTTGGTAATTATCGGTTTCATTATCATAAAACTGAACGGCTCCCGAAGCATCGGTATAAATTCCGGCTGAGTTAAACGTAGGATTGGTTGCCAATGTTTCAGCGTCGATACCATTCCACGATTGATATGTTTTTTCAGATCCGCCAAAAGCCAATGCTTTTATCAAAGTAGATTTTCCGACCAATGTACCTTGAAAAAAATAGGATTTCAGAAGCGATGAAGCGCGAT
>JAGNYR010000052.1 GCA_017984835.1 Flavobacterium sp.
CGTCATGCAGCAGCTATCAATAAACACACGGCTAAAGGCACTTATTTCTTTGACTATGGCAATGCCTTTTTATTGGAAGCTTCCCGAGCGGGAGCCGATGTTTTTGCAGAAAACCACATTGATTTTAAATACAATAGTTACGTGCAAGACATCATGGGACCCATGTGTTTTGACTATGGATTCGGACCCTTCCGTTGGGTTTGCGCATCTGGAAAACCCGAAGATTTAGCGAAAACCGATGCCATTGCTTGTCAGGTATTAGAAAAAATGATGCAACACTCACCCGTTGAAATTCAGCAACAAATGGCCGACAACATCCAATGGATCAAAGGCGCGCAAGAAAATAAATTAGTGGTAGGTTCGCAAGCGAGAATTCTATATGCTGATGCAGAAGGGCGTATTAAAATTGCCGAAGCCTTTAACCAAGCGATCGCGAAAGGTGAAATAGGTCTTGTGATTCTAGGTAGAGACCACCACGACGTTTCTGGCACTGATTCTCCTTACAGAGAAACATCAAACATTTACGATGGATCTCGTTTTACTGCCGACATGGCCATTCAAAATGTGATTGGGGATAGTTTTAGAGGCGCTACTTGGGTATCTATTCATAACGGAGGTGGTGTTGGCTGGGGAGAGGTTATAAATGGCGGTTTTGGCATGGTTCTTGACGGATCTAAAGAAGCGTCAAAACGCTTAGAGTCAATGCTTTTTTGGGATGTAAATAACGGAATTTCAAGAAGAAGTTGGGCCCGAAACGAAGGAGCTATTTTTGCCATAAAACGCGCCATGGAAACCCAACCGTTATTAAAGGTTACCCTACCCAATCAGGTTGACGATCAACTTTTGGAATCCTTTTAAATCAAAATAATATGAGAATCTTTAACTTACTTCCGGTACTCTCAATTTTTTTATTGACTTCTTGTGGGGCAATTAGAATTAATTCTGATTATGATAAAACTGTTGACTTCAGTCAATACAAAACGTACGCATTCCATAAAAACGGGATCGATAAAGTAGAAATTTCTGATTTAGACAAACGAAGAATTCTGAAAGCCATCGATGCAGAAATGACGGCTAAAGGATTTACTAAAAGTGAAACTCCTGATTTATTGATCAATATTTTCACGAAAGAACGAGAAGAAGTAAATGTAAATCAGTTCAACTCGGGTTGGGGTTATGGCTGGGGATGGAATCCTTATTTTGGAGGCAATACAACCACTGTTTCCCGAAACACAAAAGGAACTTTGTACATAGATTTGATTGATTCTAAGAAAAAAGAACTCATCTGGCAAGGCGAAGGCGAAGGAACTTTAACGAAAGACACCCATAAAAAAGAGGCGGTCATCCAACAGTTTGTTTCGCAAATCTTATCCCAATATCCTCCGGTTGCAAAATAACATTCAATGCTTGTAGCTATTATCATCATAAGTTCTCTCTTTACAGGGATTGCCTTTATTGTTACTGAAAGCAATGCAAAATATTTACTTTCTGGCTACAATACCATGTCAGAAAAAGAAAGAGATAATTTTGATATAAAATCTTTTGTTCCCTACTTTCGGAAATTTCATTTGGTTCTTGGTTCGCTTTTATTCGTTTTTTCTTTGCTAATTTATTTTCAAATAAACTCAGATTGGGCGATGTTGTTCTTAGGCACATTTCCAATAATATCCTATGTTTATTTTATTTGGAAATCAAATCAATTTTACGTTGAGAAAACAAAGAAACAAAACATAACCTCTTACATTGCAATGATTGTAATGGCTTCCATTTGTGTGGTGGTACTCTATGAATTTGAAAAGGGATTAAAAAACAATGAAATCAACATGCATCCTACTAAAATTGAAATAACTGGGGAGTACGGAGTTGAATTGGACCTAAAAAACATTGAATCCATCCATTTGGTGGATTCATTACCTGAAATTTCATACAAGTTAAATGGATTTGCCCTTGAAATTATAAAAAAAGGCTATTTTAAAACCGCAAATCAAGAAAAAGTAATACTCTTGATCAATTCAAGAAAAACACCCCTAATCCTATTTGTGAAGAAAAATGGGGAAAAAATATATTATTCTTCCAAGGATCAATCCAACAAAACTATTTTTGATTCATTAAATAAAACCTACTTCAAAGAGCTCCATTAAGCGTTTTTTTTTATTTAAACTGATTAACAATCTTTTGCAAATAGGATCGGAAAAATCAAAATCGTCTTTAAAAACCATTTTTTAATTGATAAGAATTTGCTATATTTACCATTGAAATAAACAAGCAAAAAATGGAAACGCAATTTGAAAGCAATCCGCTGATTGAACGATTACCTAAGCATTTAAAACAATTCATCAAACCTCAAGTTTATGAAGATTATACGCCAATCAACCAAGCTGTATGGCGCTATGTGATGCGAAAAAATGTGGATTACCTTTCAAAAGTTGCCCATAACTCCTACCTAGAAGGACTGCAAAAAACCGGTTTAGAAATTGATAACATTCCGAATATGTATGGAATGAATAGAATTTTGAAAGAAATTGGTTGGGCTGCTGTAGCCGTTGACGGATTTATTCCGCCCAATGCATTTATGGAATTTCAAGCATACAATGTCCTTGTAATAGCATCCGATATTAGACAATTAGAACATATAGAATATACCCCAGCCCCCGATATTATTCATGAAGGAGCCGGACATGCACCGATCATTGCAAATCCAGAATACGCTGAGTATTTACGCCGTTTTGGAGAGGTAGGTTGCAAAGCAATTTCTTCAAATCGAGACTACGAATTGTATGAAGCAATCCGATTGCTTTCGATCTTAAAAGAAGCAGAAAACACGCCTGCAGAAGCCATCCAAAAAGCAGAGGAACAAGTGGCTTATTTGCAAAACAACATGGGAGAACTGTCTGAAATGTCGCGGATCCGAAATTTACATTGGTGGACCGTTGAATATGGCTTGATAGGAACGATTGAAGACCCAAAAATATATGGAGCCGGATTGCTTTCTAGTATAGGAGAAAGTGCATGGTGCATGACAGAGGAAGTCGCAAAAATACCCTACTCGATCGAAGCAGCCGATCAAAGTTTTGACATCACCAAGCCGCAACCTCAGTTGTATGTCACACCCGATTTTGCTCGTCTTAGTTTGGTTTTAGAAGAATTTGCCAACACAATGGCACTTAGAACGGGCGGACTTTCAGGGATCGAAAAATTAATTCAATCCAATGCGCTAGGAACAATTGAGTTGAGTACTGGCCTTCAAATTTCGGGTGTTTTTACCCATGTAATAGCGCACGAAGGCAAACCCATTTATATTCAAACTACAGGTCCTACAGCACTTTCAAACAGAGAAAAAGAATTGGTTGGTCACGGCGTGGGCACACACCCCGATGGATTTGGAAGCCCCATAGGTAAATTAAAGGGAATCAATTTAGCGATTGAAGACATGAGTCCGAGAGATTTACGCGCTTATGACATCTATGAAGCCGAAAGAGTTACGCTTGAATTTGAAGGGAATATTACGGTTTCTGGTAAAATCATCACGGGTTCTCGAAACTTACAAGGGCAAATCATTCTGATAAGTTTTGAAAATTGCACCGTAAAACACCAAGACACCATTCTCTTCCAACCCGAATGGGGAGTTTATGACATGGCCGTTGGTAAAAAAGTAATTTCTGCTTTTTCAGGACCCGCCGACGTAAATAGTTTTGATCGGATCGATCACATACCAAGTTCTTCAACCATCAAAGCCCAACAGTCTGAAGAAAGAGAAGAGTTAGAAAAATTATATAAAACCATTCGAATGATTCGTGAAGGCAACAGCAACGCATCTATTGACGAACTGTTTTTTCAATTAAAACAAAACCATCCCAACGATTGGTTGCTTTCGATTGAAATTGCCGAATTACTCGAAATGAATACAAATCAAGACTTGTTACCGCAGGTTATTTCTCATTTAGAATCGCTTAAAGAAAAACGCCCTGAAGTAAAAAAATTGATTTCCAATGGATTGGATTTGATTTTTAATAAAAACTAGAAAACACCTCGTTATTTCGTTTCAAATTGCATTTGAGGATAGGTTTTTTGTAGCTTTATTATCTTTTCGTGCAGATTTTTTAGGAATTTTTGATGACTTTCTGTATCCGGATTGAATGCGCGATGTGACAATGCTTTTTGAATGGAATCGATTTCTAATAATGTTGGGAATAGGCTTTCATTCATTAATGCAATTACCAACTTCTCCCAAATACAATCGATGGCCAAGGGGCTAGGATGCAACATATCGGGTGCGTAAAAACGGTAATCTCTCAACTCATCCATCATGATTTCATAGGAAGGAAAATAATTTTCTTCACTTTCGATACAATGAGGAATAGCCGCAATTAAATGCGCCTTGCTTCGTTGATTTTCAACAAAACCATCTTTGATATGACGAACGGGCGATACCGTAAAGATCAATTGACAGGCAGGATTGATCTCTTTTATTAATTGCTGGGTATTTTTTATCGATTGTTCGATTTCACCCACTGAAAGCAACTTTTTTTCAAATTGATTTTGAGGTATTTTATGGCAATTTGAAACTACTTCTTTACTGTCTTTCAAAACATACACCCACGAGGTACCGTAGGTAATAAAAAAATGGGTAGCCGTTTTTAAATAATCGATAAAATTTTGAAGGGAAGCATTCAATTGATTCAAGACCCTTTGCTTGTCGGTAGCACTAAAATCGGAATGCACTTCGAACGAATGCCAAAGTTCCTGGTGAAAAATCAAATCTGCTTCTGTAAAAAAACGAGAGGTTGCAGCTCTTTGGACTAAAATTTCAATTGATTTCGGGTTGAAAATAACACCGAAAGGATTGGGAAGTACTGAAAATTGATAATACTTAAATTTGTCACCGATAGAACCCGAAAAGCAAGATCCTAAAGTGATTATTTTAGATGTAAAATCAATTTCTTTTTTATGTTTGGCAACCTCAACCTGAGTAGTAAAATCCATTCTATTTGTTTTCTTTTACAAAAATATTGAATTAATAGCGAAATACACTATTTAAAAAACGATCTAATTTCAGAGTTTTGTCTTATTTTTGATCATAAAATGAAAGGACATGAAAAAAATTACGACCATTGGAATACTACTCTCATTTCTAATCTGTCTGCTGGAGTGGCCACCCAACAATTCATATTTTGTGTTTCAATTGGAATACCAATTGTTTTTTGAAAACAAAAACCTCCTTCAATCCATTACCCATCCCGTAATTTTAGCAGGTATTTTTGGGCATTTTAGCTTGCTCTACGCTGCTTTTACAAAAAACCCAAAGCGATGGGTGGAATTAACTGGAGCGATCTTACTTGGCCTCTTAGTTGTGTTGTTTTTGTTGTCAGGTATTTTTTCAAAAAATGTAAAAATGATCCTTTCCGACCTACCATTCATCCTGATGAGTAGCTATTATTATTACCGTTTATACCAAGAAAAAAGCTCAAAATCAAGAAGTTGATTTTGAGCTTTTATAAACTAAATAAGATATTAATTTAAAAAGTCGGATGCCTTGCTGAGGGCTTCTGCAATTCCTGCGGCATGCTTACCTCCAGCGGTTGCAAAGAAAGGTTGTCCTCCTCCTCCACCTTGGATGTACTTACCTAATTCGCGTACTACTTGTCCTGCATTCAGATTTTTTTCCGCAACCAATTCTTTCGAAATATAACACGTTAACATCGGTTTGCCTTCTTCAGCGGTAGCCAAAACCAAAAATAAATTAGTCCCTAAATTTCCTAATTCGTAAGCCAAATCTTTGGCTCCTTCCGGATTTAAATCGACTTGAGTGGCCAAAAACTGAACGCCATTTATTTCTTTCATCTCCGATACCAAACCAGCTTTTAAATGTTTCACTTTGTCTTTCATCAAAGATTCTATTTGCTTCGCTAATTTTGCGTTTTCATCTTGCAAACTATGAACCGCTTTCAAAATATCTTGTGGATTTTTCAAAGCCCCTTTGATGTCATTTAATGTGCTTTCATACGATGCAAAATGCGCTTTTACTGCATCACTTGTAATGGCCTCAATACGACGAATTCCAGCTGCAACAGCTCCTTCAGACACTATTTTAAAATGCCAGATTTCTGCGGTATT
Organism: Flavobacterium sp.; assembly: GCA_017984835.1. Lineage (GTDB taxonomy): Bacteria > Bacteroidota > Bacteroidia > Flavobacteriales > Flavobacteriaceae > Flavobacterium. Next base: position 6,115 of record JAGNYR010000052.1, read on the forward strand.
ACTTACGTGAATTCCGCCACATAATTCCATACTTGCTCCAAATTTAATGGCACGAACGTTATCACCATATTTCTCTCCAAACAAAGCCATCGCACCTTCGTCCAATGCTTGTTGAATAGGAATACTTCTTCTTTCTATCAATGGCCATTGCTCCTGAATGCGTGCATTTACAAAATCCTCCACAGCTTGCAATTCCTCGTTAGTCATTTTAGAAAAATGTGAAAAGTCAAATCGCAGGTAATTTGGATTCACCAAAGATCCTTTTTGCTCTACGTGTGTCCCTAAAATTGATCGCAACGCCTGATGCATTAAGTGAGTTGCCGAGTGATTTCGAGAAGTTAACGTTCTTAAATCCGTATTTACTTTTGCGACAAAACTTGCCGAGATGTTTTCTGGCAATTGCTTGGTAATGTGTAGAATCAGGTTGTTCTCTTTTTTGGTATCAAGGATCTCAATTGATTCATTGGCAGAAACCAAAACACCTTTGTCTCCTACTTGCCCACCACCTTCTGGGTAAAACGGTGTATTATCTAAAACGATTTGGTACAAAACCCCGTCTTTTTTACTATCAATTTTTCTAATTCTAGAAATCTTTACCTCATTTTCTGTATGATCATAACCCACAAAAGTTTCTACATTTCCTGGAATCAATACAGACCAATCTTCGGTAGAAACTTCAGAAGCCGCACGCGAACGTGATTTTTGCTCTTGCATTGCTTTTTCAAAACCAGCCTCATCCAATTGATACCCTCTTTCTCTCAAAATCAGGGCAGTTAAATCAATCGGGAAACCAAAAGTATCATACAATTCAAATGCTTTTTCTCCCGAAACAAGAGTTCCCGAAGTTTGATTCATAACATTTTCAAGCAATTGCAATCCTTGGTCTAAGGTTCTTAAGAAAGAAGCTTCCTCTTCACGAATTACATTGGTCACCAATTGTTGTTGCGATTTGATCTCTGGGAAAAAATCACTCAACTGGTTAGATAATACAGCAACCAATTCATGAATAAACGGTTCTTTTGTATTCAAAAATGTAAATCCGTAACGAATGGCGCGACGCAAAATACGACGAATCACATAGCCCGCACCTGTATTGGATGGCAATTGACCATCTGCAATGGCAAAAGCAACCGCACGAACGTGATCGGCCACTACGCGAATAGCGATGTTGGTTTTATTTTGTTCTTCTGAAATATTTTGGATCTCATTTGCCGTGTAGTGCAAACCTGTAATTTGTTCGATTTTTTCGATCAGTGGTGTAAATACATCGGTGTCATAATTCGACGTTTTTCCTTGTAACGCCATACACAAACGTTCAAAACCCATTCCAGTATCAACGTGCTGTGCTGGTAATTTTTCTAACGATCCGTCTGCTTTACGGTTGAATTCCATGAAAACATTATTCCAAATTTCTACTACTTGTGGATGGTCGTTATTGACCAAACTTTTACCAGAAACCGCAGCTTTTTCTGCTGCAGAACGTAAATCAACATGGATTTCCGAACAAGGTCCGCAAGGTCCTTGGTCACCCATTTCCCAGAAATTATCTTTTTTATTTCCTAAAATTATACGGTCTTCATCGATTAATTCCTTCCAGATATCCCATGCTTCTTGATCAAAAGGCACCTTTTCATCGGGATTTCCTTCAAAAACAGAAACGTATAAGTTTTCTTTCGGAATTTTATACACCTCGGTTAGTAATTCCCATGCCCAGTTGATTGCTTCTTTCTTGAAATAGTCACCAAAAGACCAATTCCCAAGCATTTCAAACATGGTGTGGTGGTATGTATCAAAACCAACATCTTCAAGATCATTGTGTTTTCCAGAAACTCGAAGACATTTTTGCGTATCGGCAATACGTTGGCTTTTTGGCGTTCCGTTGCCTAAAAAATATTCTTTGAACTGTGCCATTCCCGAGTTGTTAAACATCAAGGTAGGATCGTCTTTGAGGACGATAGGCGCAGAAGGAACGATCAAATGTCCTTTGCTTTGAAAGAAGTCCAAAAATTGTTTACGTATGTCTTGTGATTTCATTATATTATTTTCTAATTGACTGAATGTTTTTTATTTATAAATAAGCAATGTCCCAAAAAAGGGACTTTGCAAATTCGAACTAAAATCGAAGCGCAAAAGTAGTGTATTTTCAAATATATCGAAAGTTTCGAATGTTTGTAAAGGAAAATTCAAAACAAATATTAATTTTGTGGATACAACTATTTTTGTGTAACTTCGGTACTGCAAAAATAGTATAATTTAAGAAATGTCGAAGAAAGTTAAGTATTATTACGATACAGAAAATTTGGCTTATAGAAAAATCATGACCAAAAAGCGAAAAAAGTTTGCTTATGTCATGTTATTTCTACTTGCATCGGCATTATTTGGTTTTCTTTGCTTTGTATTATTGATGAACATACCCTTCTTTGAAACGCCAAAAGACAAGTTTCAGGCGAGAGAAATTGAAAATCTGAAACTTCGTTATGCTATTTTGAATAAAAAAGTTGGCGATTTAGAAGAAGTTCTTACCAATATTGAAGATCGAGATAACAATTTATACCGAACTTTTTTTAATGCAGCTCCAATTAATGACGAAATTAGAAAAGTAGGTATCATTGGAAAAAACCGATACAAAGAACTGGAAGGTTTTGATAATTCAGAATTGGTTATCAATACTTCGAAACGAGTTGACGTGATCACCAAAGAATTGGTTGTACAATCCAAATCTTTGGATCAAATATTAAAATTAGCCAAAGCGAAAGACAAAATATTAAGTGCCATTCCGGCGATTCAACCCGTAAAAAATGAAGCTTTAAAAAGAATGGCATCTGGATTTGGATACCGAAGTGATCCCTTTACCAAAGCCCGAAAAATGCATCAGGGGATGGATTTTACTGCCAAAACAGGTACGCCTATTTTCGCAACGGGTGACGGTATTGTCAAAAGGGCAGACAACTCCCTTTCGGGATATGGAAACCATATTGAGATCAATCATGGTTTTGGATACCTCACTTTGTATGCTCATTTAAGCAAGTATAATGTCAAGCCAGGCAAGCGCATAAAACGAGGAGATATCATAGGTTATGTAGGTAGTACAGGAAGAAGCGAAGCTCCTCACCTACACTATGAAGTTCACAAAGATGGGAAAGTAGTAAACCCTATTAATTTTTACTACGGAAATATTTCGGCTGCAGAATATGTAGCCATATCAAAAATAGCTAATCAAGAAAATCAATCCTTAGACTAATGCACATCCAACTTTCAAAAGATAAATTATATTTTAGCATTGGCGAAATTGCCGAGGCTTTTCAAGTGAATGCATCACTTATTCGTTTTTGGGACAAAGAATTTGACATTTTAAAACCAAAAAAAAACGCCAAGGGAAACAGAATGTTTACGCAAGAAGATGTAAAAAACCTGCAATTAATTTATCATTTGGTAAAAGAAAGAGGTTTTACTTTGGAAGGTGCAAAAACGCACTTAAAGGAAGGACAAAAGAAAACCCTTGACAAATTTGACATCATAAATAAGTTGGAAACAATTAAGGCACAATTATTGAATATCAAAAAAGAATTGTAATAAAACTTAAAAAAAATGAATATGAAAAAATGGTTAATCCCCGTAGGAATTATTGTTGTTTTAATTTTGTTCGCTGTGTCATCATACAACGGACTAGTAAGTGTTCAAGCAGACACAAAAACAGCTTGGTCAAAAGTTGAAAGTGCCTATCAAAGAAGAAATGACTTGATCGGAAATTTAGTAAAAACAGTGCAAGGTGCTGCAGATTACGAGAAAGGGACCTTGACAGCTGTTATCGAAGCTAGATCAAAAGCAACATCTATAACTATTGATCCAACTAATGTAACTCCAGCGCAAATGGCTCAGTTTCAACAAGCGCAAGAAGGTCTTAAAGGATCTCTTTCACGTATGCTATTAACAGTTGAGCAATATCCTGAATTAAAAGCAAATCAAAATTTCTTAGAGCTGCAATCACAAATTGAAGGAACAGAAAACAGAATCAACGTATCGAGAGATCGTTTCAATGATGCAGCGAACCTATATGATATAAAAACAAGAAGTTTTCCAAGTGTCATCTTTGCTAAAATGTTTGGTTTTGGAGAAATTGCACGATTTAAATCAGAAGCTGGAGCAGAAAAAGCACCCGAAGTTGAATTTAATTTTGATAAAAAATAAGACCCAATGCCCGAAGTAATAAAATTCTTAACCCAAAACGATGAAGAAGCAATCGTTGAAGCCATCCAAAGGGCCGAAAAAAATACTTCCGGTGAAATTAGAGTACACATAGAGAAAGAAACTTCCGTAGCTACATTAGAAAGAGCTATGGAAGTTTTCCATTCTTTGAATATGTCTGCAACAAAAGACCGAAATGGTGTGTTGATATATGTGGCTGTAGACAGTAAAAAGTTTGCCATTTATGGTGACGAAGGGATCAATGAAAAAGTAGGAGCTGATTTCTGGAATTCTACCAAAGATATCATGCAAAATCATTTCAAAAAAGGAAATAACAAACAAGCTTTTATTGATGGAATCAAAGAAGCTGGTACTCAACTGAAAAAATATTTCCCTTTTCAGCAGGATGATACCGACGAGTTGTCTAACGAAATTTCAAAAGGATAACCGATGCGAAATACTACACCGAAAAACTATTTATTATGGGTACTTTTCTTTCTTTTATGGAACGGATTGGGTTTTGCACAGCTCTATATTCCTAATAAACCCTCGTTTATTCCACCCATAATTGACAGTACAGAAACATTAACCAGTGCTGAAAAAACACAACTATACGAAAAGCTAAAAAACTATTCTGACAGTACTTCTACTGAGATATTTGTCATGATTGTGCCCACGACACAGGGAGAAGACATAAGCCGATATGCAACAGATTTGGGGCATCAATGGGAAATTGGTCAAAAGGGTAAAGACAATGGAATTGTGTTACTTATTGCTCTTGAAGACCGAAAAATAGCAATTGAAACAGGTTACGGAGTTGAACATTTACTCACTGATGCACTCACAAATCGGATCATTGAACAAGAAATAAAACCCCAATTCAAGGCAAAAAACTATTATCAAGGAATTGATAATGCTGCCAACGCCATTTTCAAAGTAATGAAAGGCGAATACAAAGCTGACAAAAAAAACAAGGACAGTAACGGATC
>JAGNYR010000017.1 GCA_017984835.1 Flavobacterium sp.
ATATTTTATGATTTCTTATTTATTTGTACCAATCGAGGTTAATTATAAAATCTCTAAAAAATTAAAAGTATAAAAACCAATTAGTGCCAAATCACTGCCAAGAAATAAGTTTGAATTATTATATTTGTAAAATTACTTTAAAACAAAAAAGCCTCTACATTGCTGTAAAGGCTTTTAGTAGCTCCCCCTCTTGGGCTCGAACCAAGGACCCTCTGATTAACAGTCAGATGCTCTAACCAACTGAGCTAAGGAGGAAACTGTATAAGTTGATAATCTAATTAGGAACGTTTGTAATGCTTAGCGCCAATTCTGATTGGTTAAGCGGTTGCAAATATAAGGCGATTTTTGTTTTTTGCAAATTAATCACCAAAAAAAATTAATTTTTTTATAATAATTTATCGACGACCAATTGGTAAATATCTTTTCCAAAGGTTAAAGCCATTAAACTCAGTAAGATAATCATTCCGCCAGTTTGAACATACCCACTGGCTTTTTCACTCAAGGTTTTCCCTGTCACCATTTCAACAATAGTAAATAGGGCATGACCACCATCTAATCCAGGTATTGGAAGCAAGTTCATGAAGGCCAATCCAATTGAAAACAATGCAGTGAATCCCCATATAAACTCCCAGTCCCAAACATCGGGTAACATTCTAGCAATCCCAATAGGACTTTTTACTTGCTTGTAAGCACCTGTTTTTGGCTTCAAGATCAACTTGAATTGTTTTACGTTATAAACTAATAATTGCCATGATTCTTTGCAAGCTTCTGGAAGGGCTTGAAAAAAAGATAGGTGGTTGACAACTTGTAATTTTGATTTGTCTACTTGTGAGGTTGTAAGTATTCCAAGTTTACCCTCTTTATCTGTTTTTGCTTTGATTACCACACTGTCATGGTTTCGGATAACCGTAATATCTACTGGTTTTTTCGCTGCTTTCAAAGCGTCTGTAAATTCATCAAAATAATTGAATTTCGTACCATTGATAGCCACTATTTCGTCACCTTTTTTCAACCCGGCCTTGTCTGCCTCCGATTTAGGTAAAAGGGTATCGATGATCGCTTGCGTATGACGTGCCGAGGTAAAATCGCGCCCTTCCGAACCCAATATTTTTCCTTTTTGTTCGTCAGTTAACGTGATGGTTTCGATTTTTCCGTTGCGTTCTACTGTTACCTTGTCTCCCAACAATACGTCGATGACTACACGGTTAAATTTTGCCTGAACCGGCTCGCCGTCAACGGCAATGATTTTATCTCCATTTTTAAATCCGACACTTTTTCCAACGGCGCCAAAAGCCAATCCGTGTTGTTGAACCACTTCGGTTGCAATGTATTTTTGACCTACGGTTGCATACATCAACGTATAGATGGTAATCGCAAGAACGATGTTTACGATGATACCACCCAACATAATGATGAGTCGTTGCCAAGCTGGTTTGGAACGAAATTCCCACGGTTGAGCCTCTTGCTTCATTTGTTCAAGGTCCATGCTTTCATCAATCATTCCCGAAAGTTTTACATATCCACCTAGCGGTAGCCAACCAATTCCCCATTCGGTATCGCCTATTTTCTTTTTTACCAAAGAAAACCCAGCATCCATGAAAAGATAAAATTTTTCAACGCGTACTTTGAAAATTTTGGCAGCAATATAATGTCCAAATTCGTGAAGAATTACTAAAACAGAAAGTATAAAGAGAATTTGTGCTATTTGTATCATCTAAAATTATTTGATTTTGAAATAAAAAACAAAAGTAAGGTTTTCGCCTTACTTTTCAATATTTTAAAAGGGTTGAATTATTTTTTTATCAATTTTTTATAAAAAATACCCGAGGTAGTTTCAATGGTGACAAAGTAACTTCCCGAAGATAATTCGGAAATCCCCACTTGGCTCGATTTGCTTTCAAGTACTTTTTGCCCCATGATATTGTAAAGGGTAAGCTGTTGCAAGTCGACATAGGCTGGTAATTGCACCTCTATAGTTTCTTCGGCAGGGTTGGGATATAAATAAATCGATCCTTCTAATTCAAATGGACTAGCAGCCAAAGTAGCCGTGCTGTTCTTTGAAATAATATTTTTTTCAGGATCAAATGATACACCCGTAACGGTAAATGGAGTATTTACAATAAATTGTTGTCCGTTGCTGGTGTGTTCCAATTTGGTATTGAAAACTTGCCCTCCAGCTCCCGTCAATCGAATAGGTACCGGCATTTCGAAAAAGTTCACGCTGTTGTGCGACTGGGTTTGATTGATCGTAATTTTGGTTTGCGAACTGCTCAAATTTTCTGCTACCACGGTGTAGGTTGGATATCCTTGGTTGTATACCCAATCATTGAAAAATTCGGTCAAACTACTTCCGTAAACGGTTTCTAAATGCGCTTTAAATTGAGGGGTTATGGCATAATTATAAGCCAAATTTGGGTCCGTTAAATAATTATTCATCGCTTGAAAAAAGGCGGTATCACCCATTTTATAACGCAACATATTGACAACCATTGATCCTTTGTTGTAAGTAAGACGGCTGCTAAAAATTCGGTTTACATCCAAGGCTTCTGCATCGGTTAAATAAACGGCTCCATTTAATGCCGATGTAATACTTGTAATTTTTCCTGACTTCCAGCTGATAAATGAGGTGTTTCCGTCCAAATATTCTACCACCAAACCACTTAAATATTCGGTGATTCCTTCGTTGAGCCAAATGTCTTTCCAAGTACCGCAGGTAATTTTATCGCCAAACCATTGGTGACCCATTTCGTGTGCAATCAAACTTCTACTAAAACCTCCCATAAACGATACGGTGGTGTGCTCCATACCGCCTCCCCAACCAAATTGAGCATGACCGTATTTTTCTGCTCTAAAGGGATAATTTCCAAATTTGGATTCATAAAAGTTGATAATCGAAGGAGTAGGCGCAAGACTTGAAATACTAGATGTAGCACTTTCTGGATATAAATAATTCACAATCGGGAAGTAAGGACTTGCAGTAGTTCCGAGTCCGCCTTGTTGGTTGTAGATTTGATAATTGGTTACGGCAATGGCAATTAAATAGGCCGGAATGGGATACCCATGGTGATAATGTGTGGTTTTACTCGATCCGTTTGTTGTTTGACTCACTTCAAGTCCGTTGGAAACCGACACATATTGGGAAGGAGCTGTAATATAGACGTCAATCGACTCAACTTTATCGTTCATATCTTGTTTGCATGGCCACCAATCACGAGCACCATAAGGCTCAGAAAGGGTATATAAAACGGGAGTTCCGTTGGTAGCAGGATGGGATCCGATCGTGAATGCCGCTTCGCCACTTGGTGGGACACCTGCATAAGTAATTACAACCGTTGCACTGTTTCCTGTGGCAAGAGTAGAAGGTAAGGTAATTACTAATTCATAGTTGCTTTGTGCATATACCAAAGGTGCATTGTTCAGGGTAACTGAGCTCACAGCGAGTGCGGTTGCCATGTCAAAAGTTACCGTATTCATTGGGCTAAGTGCTTGGAATGTGGTTTTAACCACACCATTAATAAAATAAACAGCTGGATCTACGGTTAACCGAAGTTCGTGATACGTAACATTATAGTTTTGGGTGTTCACATTTTGAGTAACATTCATCATTTTGGCGGCAGCATTACGCTCCGAATGAATGATTTTACACAAATCCTCTTCTTCTTGGCCCGAAACAATTTGTATTGAAAAAATAAGTAACAGTAAATAGATGTTTTTCATATGTTGCTGAAATTTATGCGAATATATTACAATTAATCATAAAGTCAAAAAACACAGCGCCCAAGATAAATTGTTAAAGGCGTTCCAAAAATTTGATACGATTGATATTTCTTTTGTCATTGCTATTGAATTTGCTATTGTCATTGCTATTGAATTTGCTATTGATATTGAATTTTGATATTGCTATTGATATTGAATTTGGATATTGCCATTGATATTGAAATTGTTTACCTTTGCTTTCTTAAATTTAGAATCATGTTACAAATAGCATTTGTTAGAGAAAATCAAGAAAAAGTAATCAAGGCATTGGCCAAAAGAAATATGGACGCTGCAACGCTTGTAGCCGAAGTGGTGCAACTTGATGAAGACAGAAGAAGTGTTCAAGCAGAAATGGACAACACACTTTCGGAATCCAACAAATTGTCTAAAGACATTGGTGAGCTAATGAAAAATGGCGAAAAAGCCAAAGCTGAAATTTTAAAATTAAAAACAGTCGCTCTGAAAGAGCAAAGTAAGGCTGCTGCCGATAAATTGGAAGTGTTGACTCAAGAGTTGACACAAAAAATGTACTTATTGCCCAATCTTCCTGCAGATATCGTTCCGGAAGGAAAAACACCAGAAGAAAATCTAAATGTTTATCAAACAGGCGAGGTTCCTGTATTGCATGAAGGAGCGTTACCTCACTGGGAATTGGTAAAAAAATACGACATCATCGATTTTGAATTAGGGGTAAAAATTACCGGAGCAGGTTTTCCTGTTTATAAAGGTAAAGGGGCCAAATTACAACGCGCACTGATCACTTACTTTTTAGACAAAAACACCGATGCGGGTTACCAAGAATATCAAGTTCCTCATTTAGTTAATGAGGCTTCAGCCTATGGAACAGGGCAATTGCCAGACAAAGAAGGACAAATGTACCATGATGCTACCGATGATTTATATTTGATTCCAACCGCAGAAGTTCCGGTGACAAATATTTTCAGAGACGTGATTTTATCAGAAGCAGAACTACCTGTTTTATGCACGGGTTATACCCCTTGTTTTCGAAGAGAGGCAGGTTCGTATGGAGCGCACGTTCGTGGATTGAACCGTTTGCATCAATTTGATAAAGTGGAAATTGTACGAGTGGAACACCCAGAAAAATCATACGAAGCGCTAGACGGAATGGTGGAGCACGTAAAAGAGATATTGGACGAATTAAAATTACCTTACAGAGTTTTGCGTTTGTGCGGAGGAGACATGGGTTTTGCTTCAGCACTGACGTATGATTTTGAAGTATTCTCTACTGCGCAAGACCGTTGGTTAGAGATTTCTTCGGTATCTAATTTTGAAACGTTCCAAGCCAACCGACTAAAACTACGTTTTAGAGACAAAGACGGAAAAAATCAATTGGCGCACACACTGAATGGAAGTTCTCTTGCTTTACCAAGAGTGATGGCCGGGATATTAGAAAACTATCAAACACCAGAAGGAATTGTTGTTCCAGAAGTGTTGCGAAAATACACAGGATTTGATATTATTAACTAAAGGTTAATAATACACAAACCAATCAAAAGATGTACTAAACTAACACAAAAAGTGTTACTTTAGTACATTGTTTTTTAAATAGTTCAAGCAATGATAAAAAACGTATTTTTTTTCTTTTTCTCTTTTACGCTTTTTGCAATGGCACAGTCCGAGCAATTGGCGCAAAATTACTTTGACAGGGGAGAGTTTGAAAAAGCACAAATTGCTTACCTAGAATTAGCCTCGGCACAACCAAACAACTACAATTTTTTTCAAAAAACAATCGAATGTTATCAGCAACTGGAATGGTTTGACAAGGCAGAAGCAGCCATTCAATCACGCTATTCCAAATACAAAACCAGTAATCTTTTGGTGGAGTTGGGGTATAATTATCAGTTACAAAAAAACCAAGAAAAAGCTCAAAAACAATACCAATTGGCATTGGATCGAATTCAGAAAAACCCGATTGAAGTCTATCAAATTGCGAATGTGTTTGAAAAAAAATCATTGCTAGATTATGCTTTACAAGCGTATGAATTGGCCATTGCAAAAGAACCCAAGTACAACTTTAATTATCAAATGGGGTTGATTTATGGCCAAAAAGGGCAAACCGATTTAATGATCGATAAGCTATTGGAAGAATCTTTTCAAAACCAACAAAACCTCGTATTGATTCAAAATCAATTGTCTCGTTTTTTACAGGAAGATGTCAACGATATTTTTTCTTTAGAACTGAGAAAGGCCTTGCTAATTCGGGTGCAAAAAAGCCAAGATTTGTTTTGGAATGAATTCCTAAGTTGGTATTATGTTCAGCAAAAAGAATACGGAAAAGCATTCATCCAACAAAAAGCAATTTATAAAAGAAACCCCGAAGTTTTCGCTAATATCGCCAACCTTGCCTATCTAGCTATGAAGGAAAATGAGGAAGACGTGGCAACAGAAATATTTGGTTTTGTAATCGAAAACACCAAAGATTTGGACCTCCAAATTTCCTCCCATTCTTTTTTGATGGAAATGCGAATCAACAAAGCAACTGCAAAAGAGTACGAAAACATTGATGTAGCTTTTAATGAGTTGATCAAAAAATACGGCGTGACTCCTTTTTCTTTTTCATTGTTGAAGTTGAAGGCGCATTTTGTGAGTTTTTATAAAAATAATGCCGAAGAAGGAAAAACAATCTTAAAAAACATGTTGGAGTTGCCATTGAACCGCGAGCAATTGGCACAAACAAAAATGGAATTGGCCGACATCTTGTTGTTTGAAGAAAAGTTCAACCAAGCGCTTTTGTATTATTCCCAAATTGAAGCAGACAGCAACAACAATCCGATAGGTCAAGAAGCCAGTTTAAAGATCGCAAAGACCAGTTACTATAAAGCCGATTTTGATTGGGCAGAACACCAACTAAAAATATTAAAATCGGCAACAACCCAGCTCATAGCCAACGATGCCATGGATTTATTTTTATTGCTTACCGATGCAAAGAAAGAAGAAGATTCATTGCATGTGGCGCTTACTAAGTTTTCTAGAGCCGATTTTTTAAAGTATCAAAATAAAAACCCAGAAGCATTAGCCGCTTTCAAAGCGCTATTAGCAGAGCAAAAAGGATCCGAATTGGAGCCGGCTACCTTACTAAGAATAGGTGCACTCTATCAAAAATTGGACGATATTGACCAAGCATTGTTTTATTATAATTTGATTATCACCCAACACAAAGAATCCATTTATAGGGATGAAGCGAATTATTTTTCGGGTGAATTATTCATGAAAAAACAAGACAATGAACAGGCAAAAATGATGTTTGAACAAATCATCATGAACCATCAAGACAGCATCTATTATGTAGAGGCTCAAAAAAAATACAGAAAATTAAGAGGAGATAAGGATCTTTAAAAAACAAAAAAATGATTTTATACAACGTTACCATCAATATTCAAGAAAGCGTCCACGATCAATGGCTACAATGGATGCAAGAAAAACACATCCAGGAAGTATTGGCTACGGGTAAGTTTTCATCGGCGCGCATGGTAAAAGTATTGGTCGAAGAAGAAATGGGAGGGATTACCTATGCCATTCAATACACAACAGACAGCAAGGAAACCCTTCAACGATATTATGATGAAGACGCGCCAAGATTGAGAGAAGATGGCGCACGACTTTTTGGTGACAAAATGTTGGCTTTCAGAACGGAATTGCAACTTGTTGCCGAATTTTTTCAAAACAATTAAAAGGCGATTTCGCACCAATAATGGATAAAGTAAAAGCAAAAAAACACCTGGGTCAACATTTCCTAAAAGACGAATCGATTGCGCAAGATATTGCCGATTCATTAAGCTTGGAGGGATACAAAGACGTGCTAGAAATCGGGCCAGGAATGGGTGTTCTCACCAAATATTTATTAAAAAAACCAACCAATACCTATGTCATTGAGATTGACACCGAATCAGTTGACTACCTGCAAGCGAATTATTTGCAATTACACGGTAAAATCATTTCAAAGGATTTTTTAAGATACGATTTAAACGAAGTTTTTGAAGGCAAGCAACTGGCTATTATTGGGAATTTTCCATACAATATTTCGACCCAAATTGTTTTTAGAACCTTAGAATATAGAGCCCAAATACCCGAATTTTCTGGGATGTTTCAAAAGGAAGTAGCCGAGCGAATTTGTTCTAAAAAAGGAAGTAAAGTGTATGGTATTTTATCTGTTTTAGCGCAAGCTTTTTACGATGTAGAATACCTGTTTACGGTAGACGAAAATGTGTTTGATCCACCTCCAAAAGTAAAATCGGGGGTCATGAGAATGCGTAGAAAAGAGCATTTTGTTTTGCCTTGCAGCGAGAAATTATTGTTTACGGTTGTAAAAATGGCTTTTCAACAACGAAGAAAAACCATGAGAAATAGTTTAAAATCATTAAATTTGTCCGATCTTTTACGAGAAGACACTATTTTTGATCTACGCCCTGAACAATTATCTGTAGAACAGTTTATTGAACTCACACAAAAAATAGAAGCCCATGCAATTTAAAATCAGCAAAGAACTTATTGTTCAAATTGAGCAACTCATTCATCAAAAAAATGACCAGGAACTGGAAATTTTATTGAATGACATGCACCATGCTGATATTGCCGAAATCTTCGACGAACTCGATACCGAAGAGGCCATCTATATTTTTAATATTTTAGATAGCGAAATTACGGCCGAAATTCTTACCGAATTAGAAGACGATCTTCGTGAAAAAATCTTGAGCGGTCTTTCTGCAAAAGAAATTGCGGAAGAGTTGGATGAATTGGATACGGATGATGCGGCAGACATTATTTCGGAACTTCCCCAACGCAAAAAGGAAGAAGTAATCTCCGAATTAGAAGACGTTGAACACGCCAAAGATATTGTTGACTTACTTCGCTACGATGAAGATGAGGCAGGAGGATTAATGGGGAAAGAGCTTGTAAAAGTAAATGAAAACTGGAACGTGCTTACCTGTGTCAAAGAAATGCGCATCCAAGCCGAAAACGTGACAAGAGTTCACTCGATTTATGTGGTGGACGATGAAAACCGACTCAAAGGACGTCTTTCATTAAAAGACCTTTTAACCACTTCTACCAAAACACCCATTAGTGATGTCTACATCAAAAAAGTAGATTACGTAAAAGTACATACTCCCAATGTTGAGGTAGCCCGAATCATGCAAAAATACGACCTGGAAGCGATTCCTGTGGTCGACGAAATGGGCCGACTTGTAGGACGCGTCACGATTGACGATATCGTAGACGTGATCAAAGAAGAAGCCGACAAAGATTACCAACTTGCTGCGGGTATCTCTCAAGACGTAGAAGCCGATGACAGCATCCTCGAACTTACCAAAGCGCGATTACCTTGGCTGGTTCTGGCACTTCTAGGTGGTTTTGTCAGTGTAAAAATGCTCGGACTCTTTGAAGGAGCCATGGCACAGCACGGAAAATTATTCTTTTTCACACCGCTTATCGCCGCTATGGCGGGTAATGTTGGGGTACAGTCCTCTGCTATTATTGTGCAAGGTCTTGCCAACAATACCATCAGCGGATCCATCATCAACAGGTTGCTGAAAGAAATTTCATTGAGCCTTCTCAACGGATTCATATTGGCCTCCATCCTCTTTTTTGGAAGTTATTTCCTCTTGGGTTACGATGTGAAAATTGGCGAAATAATATCCGTTTCCCTTATTTCTGTAATTATCATAGCTTCGTTAATTGGTACTTTTATCCCCTTGTTATTAGATAAATTAGGCATCGATCCAGCACTCGCTACAGGTCCTTTTATCACTACGAGTAACGACATTTGCGGAATATTAATCTACTTTAGTATCGCCAAATTTATTTTAGGATTTTAATTTTTTGAAGCAATAGGCTTGGGCTGTATCCGTACACCCTATTCCTGCTTTCCGTTACCCTCTTTTTTAAATAAAAAAGGAGGTTCACTACAATCAGGGCTAAAAGAGAAAGGCCATGGATTGTGTAGTGCACTTTTCAAAAATTAACTACCTTTATCACAACTATAAATGACCCTATTTTGAAACCACAAGACATCAAAATTCTGCATATCGATTCCAATCATCCGCTGCTGTGGGACCAACTCCAACAAGCCGGATTTACCAATGAAGAAGATTTTACTTCTACCAAAGAGCAAATCGAAGCCAAAATCCAAAATTACCATGGTATTGTGATTCGAAGTCGTTTCAAAATTGACCAAACGTTCCTTGACAAAGCGACCCAACTGCAATTCATTGCCCGTGTAGGAGCCGGTTTAGAAAGCATTGACTGTGACTATGCCTTGCAAAAAAATATCCATCTTATTGCTGCTCCAGAAGGAAATGCAAATGCGGTGGGCGAGCATGCACTGGGCATGTTGCTTTCCATCATGAATCACCTCAATCGTGCCGACAAAATGGTGCGTAACGGAAAATGGATTCGCGAGGGCAACAGAGGATTTGAACTAGAAAACAAAACCATCGGAATCATTGGTTATGGAAATATGGGTAAATCTTTTGCCAAAAAACTTCGTGGTTTTGATGTACAAGTCCTTTGTTATGATATTCAAGAAAACGTCGGTGATCAAAATGCGGAACAGGTCGATTGGGAAACTTTCAAACAACAAATAGATGTGCTGAGTCTTCATTTACCTTGGACGCCCGATACCCATAAAATGGTCAATACAGCGTTCATTCAGTCGGTTCAAAAACCTTTTTGGTTCATCAATACGTCCCGAGGAAACAACGTGGAAACGGCTGATTTGGTCACTGGTTTGCAAACTGGAAAAGTACTAGGTGCCGCACTCGATGTGTTGGAATACGAAAAATTATCATTTGAAAATTTATTCATTACCGACGAGAAACCGGCCGCCTTCAACTATTTGCTCCAAGCAGAAAATGTACTCCTAACCCCACACATAGCTGGCTGGACGTTTGAAAGCCATCAAAAATTGGCTCAAACCATTGTAGATAAGATAAAAAGATTGTATTCAGTCTAGCAATTTAAATTACTCCTGTTTTTCGCTCAACTTGCGTTCCAATTCGGCTTGAAATTCTTCCATGACTGGTTTCATCGTGCTTTCTGGGATGTCAGCAATTCGGATGTACATCAATCCATCCACACTGTTGTTGAAAAGCGGGTCTACATTAAATGCTACCAATCGCGCATTTTGTTTGATGTATTTTTTGATCAATACGGGAAGTCTCAAGTTTCCGGGCTCTAGTTCGTCAATGATTTTATCAAACTTATTCAAATCAGCTTCAGCTTCATCAAAAATAAAGTCTTTGTCGGCGTCTTTTAATTTTACTTTGAACTCTTTTTTAGGGTGCACATATTGCGCAATGTACGGATCGTAGTAATTTGATTTCATGAACTCAATCATTAATGATTTTGAGAAATCTGAAAATTGATTACTGATACTCACACCTCCCAAAAGGAAATTGTGCTCAGGATAACGTAAAGTAGTGTGGATGATACCTCTCCACAATAAGAACAAAGGCATTGGTTTTTGTTGGTATTCTTTGATGATGAACGCACGTCCCATTTCAATCGAATGGTGCATCATGTCGTGTAGTTCCGATTCAAAACGGAACAATTCATTCAGGTAAAATCCGTCCATACCATATTTCGGATAGATTTCAGAACCTAACCCCATGCGGTAGGCTCCAGCTACTTTTTGAGCATCGTCATCCCATAAAAACATGTGGTAGTAATAGTTGTCAAATTTATCTAAATCGATCGATTCATTGGTTCCTTCACCTACTTCTCTAAAGGTAATTTCACGTAGGCAACCTATTTCGTGTAAAATATTAGGAATGGCCTCTGCCTTACTGAAAAAGACTTCGTAGTTTTTACTTTGTAACAATCGGCTATCTGTTTTTCTAAGTTCGGCTACTTCTTCAATCATTTTATCTTGATTGGCGGGCATTGCAATTTTTTTCGGGCTTTTTGCCACTTTAAAATTCGGCACATTGATGAACTTGGTACTTTCATCAAACGCATTAGAAAGGATGTACGTTTTGCGTCTTAAAAATTCAGAATAATCTTCCAATGACTCATATTCGTTTTGTTCTGCTACCGAAATGGCTTTTCCGATTCGAACTTTAATCACTCTGTTTTTTTGAGTTAATAATTCAGAAGGTAATTTTGCAGTTCGAAGGGTATCGCTGATTTTGGATAAAAAGTAAAACAAGCCACTGTTTTTTGCATGAAAATAGATAGGTACTACAGGAACTTGTGCTTTTCGAATCACTTTGATTGCCCCTTCTTCCCAAGGTTTGTCTACCACAAGTTTGCCGTCTTTGTAGGTAGAAACTTCTCCGGCAGGGAACATCCCAAGTGGTTTCCCGTCGCTTAAATGACGCAATGTTTCTTTGATTCCAATCACACTTGATTTGGCATCTTTGTGATTTTCAAAAGGGTTTACTGGCATGATATAGGGCTTCATCGGCTCTATACGGTGCAATAAAAAGTTGGCGATAATTTTGAAATTAGGCTCTCTATCAAGCATTAATTTTAACAATAAAATCCCGTCAATTCCTCCAAGTGGATGATTAGAAACGGTAATATAAGCGCCTTCTTTTGGCAATCTTTTTAAATCTTCTTTTGGGATTTCGAATTTAATTTGAAATTCATCTAAAAGGGCATTTAAAAAATCAACTTCACCCAGATGTTTGTGTTTGTTGTACACTTTGTTAATGGTGGAAATTTTTAAAATTTTCATCAAAATCCAACCGGCAAAAGTGCCTAAAAAACCATACTTATCAACATTTATTGCTTTTGCAACTTCTTTAGCTGTAACTATTCCCATTTATGTACATTTCGAATTAGACCAAGATACAAATGTAACAAATCTATTTTAAACCATTTTTAAAAAATGTGGAATAAAAAAAAGGTTAAAGATTTATTATTATTTTGCCGATACGACTTCTAGTATTCAGCTTTTTATTACATTTGAAATTCCAAAATTAATTTTCATGAAAATTATATCATACAACGTAAACGGAATTCGAGCAGCCATAACGAAAGGGTTTTTGGAATGGTTGCAACAGGCTGATCCAGACGTAATTTGTCTTCAAGAAATCAAGGCAAATGAAGATCAAATCCCCACAGAAGCTATTGCTGAAGCGGGATATCCGTTTCAATATTATTTTTCGGCAGAAAAAAAAGGATATAGTGGCGTGGCAATTTTGTGCAAAACCGAACCAAAAAACATTGTTTATGGAACGGGTATTCAGCACATGGATTTTGAAGGGAGAAACCTGCGTGTTGATTATGACGGATTATCAATAATGAGTTTGTATTTGCCTTCAGGTACAAATGTAGACCGTTTGGATTATAAATTTCAATACATGGATGAATTTCAGAATTACATCAATCACTTGAAAAAAGAAGTTCCAAATTTGATTATTTGTGGAGATTACAACATTTGTCATGAAGCAATAGACATTCACGATCCCATTAGAAATGCCACTGTTTCTGGGTTTTTACCTTCTGAAAGAAAATGGTTGGATGGATTTTTGAAATCAGGGTTTGTAGATAGTTTCCGACATTTCAACAAAAACCCCGACCACTACTCTTGGTGGAGTTACCGTGCGGGTGCAAGAGGAAATAACAAAGGATGGAGAATCGATTATAATTTGGTTAGCGAAACATTACAACATAAAATGACCCGCGCCGTTATTCTTCCAGAAGCCAAACATTCGGACCATTGTCCCATCGTAGTTGAATTAGATTATTAATAGAAAATATACACTCAAATGATAAAAAATATTGCATTAGGATTGATCGTTGTTTCATTGTCAACATCTTGCGTTTCAAAAAAGATTTACAACGAATTAGAAAATAAATTTACCGACTTAAAAAAAGAGAACAGAACGCTTTTGGATGCAAATGAAGATTTGACGAAGTCCAAAAATCAACTGGAATTGGATTTGAATGCAACCAAATCAGAACGCGATAAATTGAAATCGGAACGCGATAAATTGGCGGCAGATTTTGCGGCAACCGATAAAAATCTGAAAGCACTTCAGGCGTCTTACAACGCTTTGGAAAAAAACAGTGATGCTGCACTAAAATCCAACATGGATAAAAACAGAGAACTTTTGGCACAATTGGAAACCAAAGAAAAAGCGCTAGCTGCAGAACAAGACCGTTTGAACAAATTAAAATCGGAATTGGAGTCAAGCTCAAAACGTTTGGCTGAATTAGAATCGTACATCGCGGCAAAAGAAGCCAACATGAAAAAATTGAAAGAAACGCTTTCAAAATCATTGAAAGCATTTGAAGGAAAAGGATTGACGATTGAGCAAAGAAATGGGAAAGTTTATGTTTCTATGGAGAATAAATTATTATTCCAAACCGGAAGCTGGGCAGTCAATGAAGAAGGTAAGAAAGCCATCGTATTGGTTGGAAAGGTCTTGAGTGATAATCCAGATATTTCGGTATTGATTGAAGGGCATACAGACAACGATAAAATTTTAGGAGCCATTGGTGGAGGAGTAGAGAACAACTGGGATTTATCTACAAAAAGAGCGACGGCAATCGTAAACATATTGTCTGAAAACAAAGGGATTAACAAACAAAATTTAACCGCTGCTGGAAGAGGAGAATTTGCTCCTTTGATGAGCAATGATACGCCAGAAGGGAAAGCAAAAAACAGACGAATTGAAATCGTGCTAACGCCAAAATTAGACGAAATTTCGAAAATGTTGAACGAACTGTAACGGCAAAGATGAAACAATTACAACGATTGGTGGTGCAGCTCGAAAATGCAGTCCCGAAAACCAATAAATACAATATGGATGTGTCAACCAAGCAAGTTGGATGGCATATCGAACATAGCTTATTGGTTATTAATAAAGTAATCGAATCGGTTTTGCATTCAAATCCGGCCGAATTTGAGTCCAAATTTCAGTTAAAGCGCACCTTGATTTTTGCGTTGCAAATCATCCCGAGAGGAAAAGCAAAAGCTCCAAATGCGGTGGTGCCTTCCAGCGAAATATCATCGTTAAGTATTCAAGAAAATTTGATTATTACCCGAAAAAATTTAGAAAAGTTTGCTGAATTAACGGGAAATTACTTTTTTGAACATCCCATGTTTCAAAAACTGAATGTAAAACAAACCGAAAAGTTTTTGTGCATTCACACCAAACATCACCTTAAAATAATTCAAGACATCATACAATAATGAACCATACAACACTTCCTAATACGGATTTGAAAGTGAGCAAATTATGTTTGGGAACCATGACATTTGGGAACCAAAATACGGAGGCTGAAGCTCATGCACAATTAGACTATGCAGTGGAAAGAGGAATCAATTTTATTGATACGGCCGAGATGTATCCGATTGGAGGGAATGAACATATTTTTGGAAGTACCGAACGACACATTGGAACTTGGTTAAAAAAGATAGGTAAAACAAAACGGGATGAACTCGTTATTGCAACAAAAATTGCTGGGCCAAATCGTGGTTTGGAGTACATTCGCCAACCTTTGGATTTTTCTAAGAAAAGCATCCATCAAGCAGTTGACTTGAGTTTGAAAAATTTACAAACTGAGTACATAGATTTGTATCAAACCCATTGGCCAGAGCGTGTGATGAACATGTTTGGGAAAAGAGGAATTACGGAAATTGACACCCAATGGACAGAGAATTTTCAGGAAGTACTTGCTGTTTTTGACGGATTGATCAAAGAAGGCAAAATCAAACATATTGGCGTTTCAAACGAAGCACCATGGGCCGTGATGAAGTACATCAGTGAAAGCGAAAAACAGCAATTGCCAAAAATTGCAACCATTCAGAATCCTTATTCGTTATTGAATCGGTTGTTTGAAGTGGGCTTGTCCGAAATTTGTATGAGAGAAAATATAGGTTTATTGGCATATTCTCCACTAGGTTTTGGCATTTTGACTGGGAAACATTTGACCGGAACGGTTCCGAAAAGCCGGATCGACCTGTTCCCTCAGTTCACAAGATATACAGGCCCTACTGCTACAAAGGCCACCCAATTATACGAACAATTAGCAAAAGATAACGGACTGACTTTAACAGAAATGGCCTTGTCATTTGTGTTTCACCAAGGGTTTGTGACTTCTACCATCATCGGAGCTACTTCTATGGATCAATTGAAGCAAAACATGGATGCTTACCACATCAAATTGTCAAAAGAGTTATTGCTGGAAATTGATAAAATTCACGATTTACAACCCAATCCCGCTCCGTAAATTAGAATCGGAAAACTACTCCAAAAGAGTGTTGGATTTGATTTCCATAGGTTTTTTGATCGGTACTTGATTTTCCCATAGTTTGGATGACAACTCCAAGGTTGTTGAGTATGCTTTCAGAGCAACACTTGTTTTCATATTTATGGAACCAAAAATAGGTTCCCAATCCGTAATTGATCGTGGTTCTTGACGCGTTTTCGATCGAAGTTATCCCGGCACCCACCAAAACAAAAGGTTCAAAATTAGAAAGATTATCAAAGTTATAAATCAGGTCGTTTATATTGTATTTTGCATTCAAGTCGAATGCATGGTATTTACGTTCGGTTGGAATAAATAAACCATCAACAAGTTTGTTTGCATTGTACTTATTCATACTAAACACACCCTCTATTGAAATCTTTTCGGAAATTAGAAAATTATATCCAAAATAAGAAGGGTAGGCTGCTACATTCCATTGTTGGTCAAAATTGAATGCATTGTGGGTTTTTAAAAATGAATCATCTACAACATTGAGTCCGAAAATCAATTTATTTTCATAAACCGAATTGTATCTGTTTTGAGAAAAGGAGATTTGATGGATGCAAAGGATTGCAAATAAAATAAGTACTGTTTTTTGAGAAATGAAGACTTTCATAATTTTGGCTTATAATTGGTTAATATTGTTAACAAATATAAAAAAATAAACACGACCAAAAAAGTATTTTTTATCTTTTGATGTTAAAAAATCATCATTCTATGGTTGTGAAACCCCTACTTATTTTAATTCAAATGCACCTCAATTATAGAGATTAATATACTATTTTTGACAAAAAGTAGTTATACCTCCATGTTGAATCGTACGTTTTTGTGGCTCTTTTTGTTTTGTGTTTCCCTTGGTGTTGCACAAGAAATAGAAACGCCCTACAAAAGCAAAAAGGTAGCTGTTCAAAAAGATACCGTCACAATTGATAACGTTCCAATCAACAAGGCATTTTTCAAAATAGAAGACAGTCAGGGTCAGATTATAGATACTTCTAACTATTTTGTTGATTTTTCAAAAGCCAAACTGTATTTCAAAACCAACTTCCCGCTCCAAGATTCCGTTAAGATTCGGTATTTAAAATTCCCCGATTTTCTGACCAAAACGTATTCAGTTTATGATAAAAATAAAGTAATTGCGAATGATAACGGACAACTCTTGGTATTTGAAACCCCATCCAAAAGCAAATACAAACCATTCGACGGCTTGTCCACTTCGGGAAGTATTACAAGAGGTGTAACCATCGGAAACAACCAAAATGCAACGGTAAACTCCAACCTCGATTTACAAATCGTAGGTAAAATTTCAGACAAAGTTTCGCTGAGGGCATCTATTCAAGACAGCAATATTCCGCTACAAGAAGGAGGTTATTCGCAAAAATTAGATGAATTTGACCAGATTTTCATCGAATTGTTTTCCGATTCCTGGAAAGTAAAAGCAGGGGATTTATTTATAGAAAACCGTTCGTCTAAATTTTTGAATTTTAACAAAAAAGTGCAAGGAATTTCTACCCATTTCAATTTTGGAACCCCAGAAAATAAAACAGAAATAGCGGCTTCGGCGGCCTTGGTTCGTGGGCAATATGCCAAAAGTTCTTTTATAGGGCAGGAAGGAAATCAAGGACCCTATAAATTAAAAGGAAACAACGGTGAACTTTATGTGTTGGTCATTTCGGGTTCAGAACGAGTTTTTGTCAACGGTAAATTGCTTGCCCGGGGAGAAAACAACGATTACATCATTGACTACAATGCTGGAGAAATTATTTTCACATCGCTTTTCCCTATTTCATCTGAAATGAGAATCGTAATTGAATACCAATATTCGGATAGAAATTATACCCGTTTCATTACCTATTTGGGAGGAACGCACCAAACAGAAAACTGGAATTTTGGCGGGTATTTATATTCAGAATCGGACATAAAAAACCAGCCACTACAGCAAAATTTATCTTCTGAACAAGTCGGCGTTTTGCAACAAGCAGGGGATGATACTGCTTTGATGAGCGCACCTTCTGCCTACCTCGATTCCTATTCAGAAAATAAAATATTGTATAAAAAAGCAATCGTAAATGGGATCGAACGATTTGTTTATTCAAACAATCCAAACGACGCATTGTACCAAGTAAAGTTTTCATTTGTAGGGATTAACCAGGGAAATTACCTCCTTTTAAATTCGAATGCGATTGGGAAAATATTCCAATATGCCGAACCTATCAACGGAATCCCGCAAGGGAATTATAGTCCGGTTACTAATATTATTCCGCCCACTAAAATCCAAATGGCTACTTTTTTCGGAAAATACAAGCCATCCGATAACACCGATGTTGATTTTGAAATAGCCTTATCCAATAATGATTTGAATTTATTTTCCAGCATGGATGATGCCAACAACAAAGGCGTGGCCACTCGATTTGATTTGAAAAAACGCTTGCATGCAGGGAGCTCTAAATTCGATTTTTTTGCCAATCATCAATTTGTCCAACAAAATTTTAGAACCATCGAACGACTCTATTCGATTGAGTTCAACAGAGATTGGAATCTGATGACACCGCAAGGAAATCAAAGTTTGTGGACCGCCGGAGTTCGTTACACCAGCGAAACCAACAATAGTTTATTGTATCAAATTGAAAAACTCGATTTTTCGGACTCTTTCAGCGGAACTAGACATCGATTGGACGGGAATTTCAAATCAAAAAATATTTTAATCACACAAAAGAGCAGCTATTTAAATAGCAATGCGGCTGCTTCTTCGTCTGCATTTGCTCGAAATGAAACGCGTTTCAAATTCCAACAACGCAAAAACTGGATAGGCGCCTCGTCCCGACTAGAAGACAACCAGGAGCGTATGGTGGCCACTCAGCAACTTTCGCCAATCAGTCAGCGATTTACAGAATACGGATTATTTGCTGGAAGGGGAGACAGCACAAGGGTTTTTACCGAAATTGGCTTTCTTCGAAGAAAAAATGATAGTTTACAAAATGGATTTTTACAACATGTGTCAACTTCCAATACCTATTATATGAAGTCAAAATTAATTCAAAATAAAACCACCAATTTAGCCGTCCAACTTAATTACAGAAGACTGCTTTTTACTACAAATTCACTCCCTACAGAATCATCTGTAAATGCCCGCGTGTATTACAATGACTCTTTTTTTAATCAGATCATACAAACCAACACGACCTACGAAACCCTTTCGGGATCGATAGCGCAACAAGAATTTACCTACCTAGAAGTAAACCAAGGACAAGGGGTGTATGCCTGGAACGATTACAACAACAACGGAGTTCAAGAACTTCAAGAATTTGAAATTGCTCCATTTCCAGATCAAGCAAAGTATGTACGTATTTTTTTGCCCAACCAATATTTTTTAAAAACACATCAAAATAAATTTTCACAGTCAATTACTCTTTCCCCTTCTAAATGGATCAACGAAAAAGGTTTTAAAAAAGCACTTTCCCATTTTTATAACCAAACCTCTTTTGCACTGGATCGAAAAGAAGCCAAGACCGATTCATTTAATTTCAATCCTTTCGATACGTCATCGGATGATTTGTTAGGGATCAACGCAAATATCAGGAACAGTTTGTTTTATAATAGAGGAAAACAAAACCATTCGGTAACCTATAATTATCTTAAAAACCAAGTAAAAAATCTGTTGTCTATTGGGTCTCAAGAAAACTTGAATTCGACTCACCAGTTGCAATATACCCATTTAGTTCGTAAATCCTGGCTGGTAAATTCGGGCCTTACACAATCGGATGTGAAAAGTGTATCAGATAATTATTCCTCACGTAATTACGCTATAGAAATAGCAAGCACGGATGCAAAACTGACCTATTTGTTTTCAAAAAGCACCAGTCTTTCCTTTTTTTACAAAAATCAGTTCAAACGAAATGTAAACAACGGACAAGAAACCTTGACTCAGAATCATTTCGGAACCGTTTTCAATTATTCCAACCAGCAACAAATTACCTTTAACGGAGAATTTTCGTTGTATTCCAACCAGTTTAACGGCAATTCGACCTCACCGGTAGCCTTCCAAATGCTAGAAGGGCTCCAGCCGGGTCAAAACAGCACTTGGCGCTTCTTGTTGCAAAAAAAACTGACTCAATACTTAGATATCAACATCAATTACCAAGGGCGAAAATCAACGAATTCCAACAGTATTCACACTGGAAATGTTCAACTAAGAGCCTTTTTTTAGTTGTTGTTTTCTCTGCAAATAGTGCTAAAAGATTTATCAATCAAGAGTAAATGCACATAGGAATAAAAAACGTGTAAAACGCAACTTTGAGACTTTCATAATTTAGCATCCGTAAATGGATTTTTTTCTATTAAATTCTTCCAAAAAAGTAAAAAATTTTATCAATTTCACACAAAAAAACAATATGTTACAAGACGCAATTTTTTAGGATAAAAATCAGTGTTTTTTTTGTTTAACTTTTTTGTCAAAATCCCCTCAAAAACGGTTACGAAAACTTGCGTAAAATGACAAAAAAAGCCTTATTTATCAGGCTATTTGAATTTTTGATTATTTGTAACACATTGTATAACAGATTTTTATACAATCAGGAAAACCCGTTAACAAAAAACCCAATTGTTAAAAACTAAAGCCGATTGTGAATAAGTTTGACTTTCATTTTTGAAATGAAATAACAACCTTTGTCAAGGTCAAAAATTACATAAAATTTAACAAAAAAGAACCCACATGTTTGCTTCAGAACCCATCCTTCAAGAAAATAAAAATCGCTTTGTGATTTTCCCAATTAAACATCACGATATTTGGGAGTGGTACAAAAAAATGGAAGCCAGTTTTTGGACGGCCGAAGAAATTGATTTGTCTCAAGATTTAAATGATTGGAACAACAAGTTGAATGCAGATGAAAAATATTTCATCAAGCACATTTTAGCTTTTTTTGCTGCTTCAGACGGGATTGTGAATGAAAATTTAGCTGAAAATTTCGTGAATGAAGTACAATATGCTGAAGCTAAATTTTTCTATGGTTTTCAAATCATGATGGAAAACATTCACAGCGAAACCTACTCGTTGTTGATTGATACCTATGTGAAAGATGAGGTTGAAAAAGACCAATTGTTCAATGCGCTTGAGGTTTTTCCAGCGATTAAGAAAAAAGCGGATTGGGCTTTGAAATGGATCGAATCGGATTCGTTTGCAGAACGTTTGATAGCTTTTGCAGCAGTAGAAGGAATCTTTTTCTCTGGAGCATTTTGTTCGATTTATTGGTTGAAAAAACGTGGTTTAATGCCAGGCCTTACTTTTTCGAACGAATTAATTTCGAGAGACGAAGGCGTACATTGCGATTTTGCAGTGCACTTGCACAACCATCATTTGGTCAACAAAGTACCAAAAGATCGTATCCGTGAAATCATTGTTCAAGCACTAGATATCGAAAGAGAATTTATCACCGAGTCATTGCCGGTAAGTTTGATCGGAATGAATGCAGCGTTAATGACGCAGTATTTAGAATTTGTTGCCGATAGATTGTTAGTAGAATTAGGCTGCGATAGAGAATACAACACCAACAATCCTTTTGATTTCATGGACATGATTTCGCTTCAAGGGAAAACGAATTTCTTTGAGAAAAAAGTTGCCGAATATCAAAAAGCAGGTGTAATGAGTACCGATTCGGAATCGCATAAAATCACTTTCGACGCCGATTTTTAATCGATATCCTCCCTCAAAAACAATAAGAATACCCAGTAGCTGAAGAAGCTTCGAAATATAAATAGTTAACAAATAACCCAAAAACAAGGAAGGGATTTCTTGTTTTTACTAAAAATGCAAGCGTATGTATGTAGTAAAAAGAGACGGTCATAAAGAACCGGTAATGTTTGACAAAATCACAGATAGAATTAAAAAACTATGTTATGGTTTAAATGATTTAGTTGATGCCGTGAAGGTAGCAATGCGTGTGATTGAAGGATTGTATGATGGAGTTACTACATCAGAATTAGATAATCTTGCAGCAGAAACAGCAGCGTCTATGACGATTGCACATCCTGATTATGCTCAGTTGGCGGCTCGTATCGCCATTTCAAATTTACATAAAAACACCAACAAATCGTTCTCTGAAACGATGAACGAGATGTACCATTATGTAAATCCGAGAACCAATCAGAAAGCACCACTTTTATCAGAAGAAGTGCACAAAGTGATTCAGGAAAATGCCGAGTTTTTAAACTCACACATTATTTACAATAGAGATTTTAATTACGATTATTTCGGATTTAAAACATTAGAGCGTTCGTATTTATTACGTATCAACGGAAAAATAGTAGAGCGCCCGCAACATATGTTGATGCGTGTTTCGGTTGGAATTCATTTAAATGATTTGGATTCTGTGATTGAAACTTATGACTTAATGTCTAAAAAATTCTTTACGCATGCAACGCCAACTTTGTTCAATGCTGGAACACCAAAACCTCAAATGTCATCTTGTTTCCTTTTGGCTATGCAAGATGATAGTATTGATGGTATTTATGACACATTGAAACAAACGGCAAAAATTTCGCAGTCAGCCGGTGGAATCGGTTTATCGATCCACAACGTGCGTGCTACAGGATCTTATATTCGTGGTACCAACGGAACTTCAAACGGGATTGTTCCGATGTTGAGAGTATTCAATGATACGGCTCGTTATGTAGATCAAGGTGGAGGAAAGCGTAAAGGAAGTTTTGCTATTTACATCGAGACATGGCATGCCGATATTTTCGAATTTTTGGATTTGAAAAAGAATACAGGAAAAGAAGAAATGCGTGCAAGAGATTTGTTTTTTGCGATGTGGACTTCTGATTTGTTCATGAAACGTGTGCAGGAAGACACTACTTGGACTTTGATGTGTCCAAATGAATGTCCAGGTTTGTATGATGTATATGGCGAAGAATTTGAAGCCATGTATACCAACTACGAACAACTTGGGAAAGGAAGAAAAACGATCAAAGCACGTGAATTATGGGAAAAAATCCTTGAATCTCAAATTGAGACTGGAACCCCATACATGTTGTATAAAGATGCCGCAAATAGAAAATCAAATCAAAAGAACTTAGGAACCATTCGTTCGTCTAACTTGTGTACCGAGATCATGGAGTACACTTCTAAAGACGAAATTGCGGTGTGTAACTTGGCATCGATTTCATTACCAATGTTTGTGGAAAATGGAAGTTTCAACCACCAGTTATTATTTGATGTGACCAAGCGTGTTACACGTAACTTGAACAAAGTAATCGATAGAAATTACTACCCAGTTAAGGAAGCAGAAAATTCTAATTTACGCCACCGTCCGGTTGGACTTGGTGTACAAGGATTAGCAGATGCATTTATATTATTGCGCTTGCCATTTACAAGTGAAGAAGCTAAAAAATTAAATCAAGAAATATTTGAAACCTTGTACTTTGCAGCTGTAACCGCTTCGATGGAAATGGCAAAAGAAGAAGGACCTTACTCAACATTTGAAGGATCACCAATTTCTCAAGGAGAATTCCAACACAACCTTTGGGGAATGAAAGATGAAGAATTGTCTGGACGTTGGGATTGGGCTTCATTGAGAAAAGAAGTTGTAGCTAACGGTGTGAGAAACTCATTGTTGGTGGCGCCAATGCCAACTGCTTCGACCTCGCAAATTCTAGGAAACAACGAAGCTTTTGAACCGTATACATCCAATATTTATACTCGAAGAGTATTGTCTGGAGAATTCATCGTAGTAAACAAACATTTATTACATGATTTAGTAGAACGTGGTTTGTGGAACGAATCGTTGAAACAAGAAATTATGCGTCACAACGGATCGGTTCAAAACATTGACGTGATTCCTCAAGATTTGAAAGAATTATACAAAACGGTATGGGAAATGTCTATGAAGGACATCATCGACATGAGCCGTCACAGAGGTTATTTTATCGATCAATCGCAATCGTTGAACTTGTTCATGCAAGATGCAAATTATGCTAAATTGACCTCAATGCATTTCTATGCATGGCAATCGGGTTTGAAAACAGGAATGTATTACTTACGTACCAAAGCGGCGGTAGATGCAATCAAATTTACGCTTAACAATGATAAAAAAGCGGAACCAATTGAGGTGCAAGAACAAGTGGTGGAACCAAAACTAGAGCCAATTGCAGCCATCAACGAACCGGTAGAAATGACCGCAGAAGAATACCGAGCGATGATTGAACAAGCAAGAAACGCAGGTCCAGAAGAATGTGAAATGTGTGGATCATAAATAGAAAATCGATTTCATAATATAAAAAATAGCCGTCATTACGATGGCTGTTTTTGTATAATCAAAATTGCATTGCAATTTGTATCTTTGAAAAAAAACAAAAAATGGCAAATACGAATAAAGGAGTTTATACCGGAAAGATTGAAAAAGATGCAGACGGAAATTTTTTCTGTGGCGAATTTTTACTGGATTATCAAATGGTTGCCAAAGATTTTAAATTGGGAGACGAAATAAACATCAAAACGGTCATTGCAAATCCGAGTGACAAAAGTTACAATCAATACCCAAAAAAATCGAGAAACTTCTTTCTGGCAAACGATAAAAAATAAATGAAATTAGTCCGAACCACTTCTGATAACTTAGATTTTCAGCAATTAGTTGTTGCACTCGATGCTTATCTACGTATTGTTGATGGAGACGACCACGCATTTTATGCACAATTCAACAAAACCGATTCATTGTCCAACGTACTCGTTTGTTATGATCAAGAAGTAGCTATTGGATGCGGAGCTTTTAAAGCGTACGACTCGCAAACAGTCGAAATCAAAAGAATGTACACATTGCCTGAATATAGAGGGATAGGGGTTGCCAAAAATATTATGGCAGCTTTAGAGGAGTGGGCCAAAGAAGAGAAATATTCGGTTTCAATACTAGAAACAGGTTATTTACAAAAAGATGCTATTGCGCTTTACACGAAAATTGGGTACGAGGTTATGGAAAATTTCGGACAATATGAAGGCATTTCAACGAGCGTTTGTATGCAAAAAACAATATAAATTACAACAACAATTCCATGATGAACTGGGAACAACTTTTATCGTTAAAACGTCAAGGTGACACAAGCAAACGACTTAGAATAGAACAAGATGAAACGCGTTTGGGATTTGATGTAGATTATGATCGAATCATTTTTTCTTCGGCTTTCAGAAGTTTGCAAGATAAAACCCAAGTTATCCCATTGTCAAAAACCGATTTTGTCCACACCCGACTCACGCACAGTTTGGAGGTGTCAGTAGTTGGACGTTCTTTAGGGAGGTTGGTTGGAAAACAAATCTTACAAAAATACCCGCATTTACAAGAAGTTCATGGTTACCATGCCAATGATTTTGGTGCCATTATAGCTGCTGCATCGTTGGCTCACGATATTGGAAACCCACCGTTTGGACATTCGGGAGAAAAAGCCATTGGCGAATATTTTTCAGTAGGGAAGGGCTCAAAATTTAAAGACCAACTTTCAGAAAAAGAATGGCAAGACTTGATTGATTTTGAAGGAAATGCCAATGGATTTTCAGTGCTTACCAGTCCGAGACCCGGAATAGAAGGAAGCATCCGACTTACCTATGCCGTTTTGGGAGCTTTTATGAAATATCCCAAAGAGAGTTTGCCTAAAAAACCAACCAAAAATATTGCCGATAAGAAGTTTGGGTTCTTTCAAAACGACAAAGAATTTTTCCAAGA
This sequence comes from Flavobacterium sp., assembly GCA_017984835.1. Taxonomy (GTDB): domain Bacteria; phylum Bacteroidota; class Bacteroidia; order Flavobacteriales; family Flavobacteriaceae; genus Flavobacterium. Next base: position 25,680 of record JAGNYR010000017.1, read on the forward strand.
AGTTGCCCAAGAATTGGGAATGATTCCAAACAAATCAGGAAAAGATATTGGGTTTGAAAGACATCCTTTGGCCTATCTAGTCGAAGCAGCAGATGATATTTGCTATACCATTATTGATTTTGAAGACGGGATCAACCTCGGACTCGTATCAGAAGATTATGCTTTAGAATATTTAATTAAGTTAGTCAAAAACACCATTGACACGGCCAAATACCAATCGCTTACCAGCAAAGAAGACCGAATTAGCTATTTGCGTGCCTTGGCTATTGGCAACTTAATACAAGATGCAGTTTCTATTTTCATGACCCATGAAGAAGCCATTATGCAGGGTAAATTTCCTTTTGCTTTGATGGATAAAAGCAAGTACAAAGCGCAAATGGATGACATCATCAAAATTAGTGTAAACAATATTTACCAAAGTAGAGAAGTCATAGAAAAAGAGCTTACCGGATATCAGATCATCAACAATTTGCTAGATAAATTCATTACTGCCTACATCAATAATCTGGAAGGAAAAGCAACCAATTACGATAAAATTTTACTCAAAATTTTACCAGAAAAACATCAATTGGAGAAAAAGTCAACGTACGAACGTTTGATGCATATTTGCCACTTTGTGTCCATGTTAACTGATGGCAAAGCGGTGCTTTACAACCAAATCATTTCATCACATTAATGGGTTTCTTCTAGGGCATTCCAACCTCTTGCTTTTAAGGGGATTTTTGTATTGGCTCTAGAAATCAAATGAATTCCTTCACTTTCTTGCACCATATGACCTATGACCGTAAAATTGGGATTTCCTTTTATTTTGTCAAAATCCTCCATTTTTATAGTAAACAATAATTCATAATCCTCTCCGCCATTGATGGCAACTGTTGTGCTGTCAATATTAAATTCTTCGCAAACATTGATGAATTGAGGATCTACCGGGATTTTTTCTTCATACAAATTGCAACCTACTTTCGATTGTTTGCAAAGATGAATGATCTCAGAAGACAAGCCATCCGATATGTCAATCATGGAAGTAGGGTGTAACTCCAGTTTCTCTAATAATTCTTTGATGTCATGACGTGCTTCGGGTTTTAGTTGTCTTTCAATCAAATACGAATAGCCATCCAAATCGGGTTGGTTGTTTGGGTTTACTTGAAACACTTGTTTTTCACGTTCCAAAACTTGCAATCCCATGTAAGCCGATCCTAGATCTCCTGTAACTACTAATAAATCAGAAACTTGCGCGCCATTTCTATAAACGATAGCTTCTGGGTCTGCTTCACCCAGAGCAGTGATCGAAAGGATCAAGCCTTTTTGAGATGAAGTGGTGTCGCCACCTACAACGTCTACATTATAAAATTTTGCAGCCAAGGCGATTCCGTCAAACAATTCCTCTAAAGCTTCTAAAGGAAATCGATTAGATACTGCTACAGATACGGTGATTTGTGTAGCTTTGGCATTCATCGCACAAATATCCGATACATTCACCACAACGGCTTTATAACCCAAATGACGAAGCGGCATGTAAGCCAAATCAAAGTGCACGCCTTCAATCAATAAATCGGTTGAAACCACTGCTTTTTTGGATCCAAAATCCAATACCGCTGCATCGTCACCAATGCTTTTAAGTGTGGAGGTTTGTTTCACATCAAAATTTTTTGTCAAATGGTCAATCAAGCCAAATTCTCCTAATTGCGAAAGCGATGTACGTTGCTGATTTTTATCTTCTATCATGTTTGTAGTGTATTTTGGAATGGCAAAGGTACAAAGTTTTTTCGCTCTTCATTCCGGTTTTCAAAAACAAAAAACCCAACAACTTTTGTCATTGGGTTTGTCTTTGTTCGGGTATCTTTTCTATTTCTTTTTGTATTAATCATTCAACTTCAATACCGCCATAAAAGCTTCTTGCGGAATTTCTACGTTTCCTACCTGACGCATACGTTTTTTTCCTTTTTTCTGTTTTTCAAGTAATTTACGCTTACGCGAAATATCCCCACCATAACATTTTGCTGTTACGTCTTTACGCAACGCTTTGATGGTTTCACGCGCGATGATTTTCGCTCCAATGGCTGCTTGAATCGGAATATCAAATTGCTGTCTTGGGATCAACTCACGTAATTTTTCGGTCATTTTTTTACCAATATTGTAGGCATTGTCTTCATGAATCAAAGCAGAAAGTGCATCAACAGTTTGGGCGTTCAACAACACGTCTAATTTTACCAATTTAGAAGTTCGCATTCCAATAGGCGAGTAGTCAAACGACGCATACCCTTTCGAAACGGTTTTCAAACGGTCGTAAAAGTCAAATACAATTTCGGCCAACGGCATGTCAAAATTCAATTCTACACGCTCGGTGGTTAAATAGGTTTGATTGGTTATCAAGCCACGTTTTTCAATACACAGGCTCATTACGTTACCCACAAAATCAGCTTTTGTAATAATGGTAGCTTTGATAAAGGGCTCTTCCACACGATCCAATTTGGAAGGTTCTGGTAAGTCAGATGGGTTGTTCACAACAAATGCAGTTTCTGGATCTTTTTTGGTGTAAGCCAAATACGAAACATTGGGAACAGTTGTAATAACGGTCATGTCAAATTCACGTTCCAAACGCTCCTGAATGATCTCCATGTGCAGCATTCCTAAAAAGCCACATCGGAAACCAAACCCTAATGCGGCCGAACTTTCAGCCACAAATACCAAAGAGGCATCGTTCAATTGGAGTTTTTCCATGGAAGCGCGTAAATCTTCATAATCTTCGGTGTCAACTGGATAAATTCCAGCAAAAACCATCGGTTTTACATCTTCAAAACCGGTAATCATATTGGTAGTAGGAGTCTTCGCATCGGTGATGGTATCTCCCACTTTTACTTCTTTCGCTTCTTTAATTCCCGAAATCAAGTACCCAACATCTCCTGCCGAAATAACATTTTTCGGAACCTGGTTCAGTTTTAGCGTACCCACTTCATCGGCAAAATATTCATTGCCGGTAGCCATGAATTTAATTTTTTGTCCTTTTTTAATCTCGCCATTTTTCACTCTAAAAATAACCTCAATCCCTCGAAACGGATTGTAATGCGAGTCAAAAATCAAAGCCTGTAACGGTTCGTCAACAACGCCTTTGGGAGCCGGAATTTTTTCAATAATAGCCGCTAATATATTTTCAACACCAAAGCCGGTCTTACCCGAAGCATGAATAATATCTTCCAGTTTGCATCCCAATAAGTCAATGATATCATCGCTTACTTCCTCTGGGTTGGCACTTGGTAAATCCACTTTGTTCAAAACTGGAATGATCTCCAAGTCGTTTTCCAAAGCCAAATATAAATTTGAAATCGTTTGTGCCTGAATACTTTGTGCGGCATCTACAATAAGCAATGCTCCTTCGCAAGCTGCAATAGAACGAGAAACTTCATACGAAAAATCGACGTGCCCCGGCGTATCAATCAAGTTCAAGATGTACTCTTCTCCCTTGTAAGTGTATTCCATCTGAATGGCATGACTCTTAATCGTAATTCCACGTTCGCGTTCCAAGTCCATATTGTCCAACAATTGCGCTTTCTCTTCACGAGCTGTTACCGTTTGGGTTGCCCCAAGTAATCGGTCGGCAAGCGTACTTTTTCCGTGGTCAATGTGGGCAATAATGCAAAAATTACGTATGTGTTTCATAATAGTGATATGTCTTTTTTTGGGCGTGTCGGCAGAAAAAGCCGTCGGGCTTTTCGTTGCAATCTTTTGCTTTTTTTTACAAAAAACAAAAGGATTTTTACTGCAATCCCTCACGCAATCCCGAATACTCAGGGATTTAATCTGCAAATATAAACCAAAGTTTTGATTTATAAGTCTGAAACTTGCAACCTTAAACTTGAAACCAACAAAATTTTGTATTTTTGCCAAAAATTTCACTGCAATGCCCAAAATTGGCAACATCATTTTACCCGATTTCCCCTTGTTACTCGCACCTATGGAAGACGTAAGCGATCCTCCCTTTCGTAGATTGTGTAAGTTGCACGGTGCCGATTTAATGTATTCCGAATTCATCTCCTCAGAAGGGTTGATTCGCGATGCCATGAAAAGCAAAATGAAATTGGATATTTTTGATTACGAACGTCCGGTTGGTATTCAAATTTTTGGTGGTGATGAAGAAGCCATGGAGCAATCGGCCCGAATTGTAGATACTGTTCAGCCTGACTTGGTCGACATTAATTTTGGTTGTCCAGTTAAAAAAGTGGTGTGCAAAGGAGCCGGAGCTGGCGTGTTAAAAGACGTCGATTTGATGGTGCGCTTAACCAAATCGGTCATCAAAGGAACAAGTCTTCCGGTAACCGTAAAAACCCGATTGGGATGGGACGAAAATTCAATCAATATTGATGAAGTAGCCGAACGTTTGCAAGACATTGGTGTACAAGCCTTAACCGTTCATGCACGTACACGAGCCCAAATGTACAAGGGGCATTCCGATTGGACACACATCGAACGCATCAAAAACAACCCAAGAATTACCATGCCTATTTTCGGAAACGGAGACATCGATTCGCCAGAAAAAGCATTGGAATATAAAAATAGATTTGGACTCGACGGAATGATGATTGGACGCGCAGCCATTGGTTATCCGTGGATTTTTAACGAAATCAAGCATTATTTTAAAACCGGCGAAAAACTAGCGCCTCCCACCATGCACGACCGAATTGAAGCAGCGCGCAATCACTTAACGTGGTCCATGGATTGGAAAGGAGAACGTGTCGGAATTGTAGAAATGCGACGTCACTACACCAATTACTTTAAAGGGATTGCAAATTTTAAAGAGCATCGTTTGCAATTGGTTACCCTTGACGATGCCGAAGGTTTATTCAAAGCGTTGGATGAAATTGCCGATGTCTATGGTGATTACACGCTCTAAATTGGGCGAAAGCCTACTCCAATAACTTCTTAGTTACGCGGCTACTGGCTATCCAACTGGCAATAAATCCAAGAAGGGTGATGGTTGCCAATACAATCAAAATATTTTGCACTGAAAACACCACAGGATAAGCGAGTGTTTCTGTAATCATGATGAGTTGCAATTGTTGTTGGATCACAACTACAATTATTCCGAATACGAGTCCGATGACTCCTCCCAAAACAGATAACAAAGTCCCTTGAAGTAAAAAGATTTTTCTCAAATGGGTGATTTCAGTACCCAAATTGTAGAGTGTTTTTAAATTTGATTTTTTGTCCAAAATCATCATGATCAAGGCACCAATCAGATTGAACAAAGCAATGATAATCACAAGCGTAAAGATCAAATAGATGGCAATATTTTCGGTATTGAGCATTTTGTGTAACGTTTCATTTAGCTCGGCTCTCGTTTTAACGGTAATCTTTTCTTTTGCACCCGAAAAAATGGTTTCTAACTGAGCGGTTACTGCTTTTTCATCGCTATTGGGTTGGGTTTTGATTTCAATACCAGAAATTTGGTTGGGGGAATAGCCCAAGACTTGTTGCGAAAGCCCAAGATCTGCAAAGACATATTTTGCATCCAATTCATCGTTAATGGCATAAATACCAACCGGAACTAATAGGGCTTTTGTAAAGGCATCGTCGGCAGATTGGATGGTACCTTTTCCGGGTTTGGGAGCAAATACTTCAAAGATGTTGTTGTAGTCAAAAAGGCCAAGAGACAACTTGTTTGAAATCCCGTTTCCAATCACTACTTCGTCTGAATCGGGAGACAACCACGAGCCGTTAAATAATTTTTGAGACGATTTGTTGATTTTTACGTAGTTTTTATCTACTCCTTTTAAGAGTGCAACTTGTTCTTTTCCTTTGAATAAGAACAAAACACGTTCTTCTACAATTTGGCTATAGGTAACCACCTCTGGAAGAGCCGCTAATTCGGAAGCTTGTTTTTTGGTAATGGAAAACGATTTCCCTTTGGTTGGAACAATTTTGAAATCGGGGTCAAAATCATTAGAGAACGAAAGACTAAATTCTTTGAGCCCGCCAAAAACAGATAAAACGATGAACAGCGCCATGGCGCCCACGATGATTCCGCCAGAAGCAATTCGGGTGATGATATTGATGGCATTGTTTTTACTTTTGCTAAAAATATATCTTTTTGCTATGTACAGCGGAAAATTCACTTACGCTTTTTTTCTTTTTTCTAGTAAATCGGGGTTTTCAATTGGGTTTTCTTTTCCAGAAAGGGCATTGTCTATTTTTTCGATGTAGTCCAATGAGTCATCAATATAAAAAGACAAATTAGGAACTTTTCGTAGTTGTAATTTTACTCGTTGCGACAAATCATGTTTGATCAACGGCATGTTTGATTTTACCGCTTCAAGAATTTCTTGGGCTCTGTTTTGAGGAAAAACACTCAAGTATACTCTTGCCACACCTAGATCGGTAGTAACCGATACTTTTGATACGGATATCACTAAGTTGGTCAACCCATTTTTGCGGACTTCACCTTGAAGAATGTCTACCAGGTCATTTTGTAAAACACTGCCTATTTTTTTTTGTCTATTCGTTTCCATGAGGCAAAAATACAATTTTTTAGACGCATGGTAAAGTAAAGTGTCAAAGTTTAATTTTTTTGTACTTTTACCAATCAATTACTAAGTATAAAACCTGCTTTCATGCGAAAAATAGAACACATTGGTATTGCTGTCCGAGATCTAGAGGCGTCTAATTTGATTTTCGAAAAACTGTTTGGTGCGCCCGCCTACAAACAAGAAGAAGTGGCTTCTGAAGGGGTAAAAACCTCCTTTTTCATGAATGGCCCGAATAAAATTGAACTTTTGGAAGCAACCAATCCGACGAGTCCCATTGCAACTTTTCTTGAAAAAAAAGGAGAGGGTATTCATCACATTGCTTTTGATGTAGAAGATATTGAGCAAGAAATTATTCGTCTCAAAGGCGAAGGATTCGTGGTGTTGAATGAGGTGCCTAAAAAAGGAGCAGACAATAAATGGGTTGCATTTTTGCACCCTAAATCAACCAACGGTGTCTTGATTGAATTGTGTCAAGAAATAAAATAGATTGATTTCAAGAGGATTGGCTTTTAATTTGGATTGAAACAAAAAATACTTGCAGAAAATTAAAATTAGTAGTAATATTGCAACCTCTTAACCGGTCCTATAGCTCAGTTGGTTAGAGCACCTGACTCATAATCAGGTGGTCCCTGGTTCGAGCCCAGGTGGGACCACAACCATTGAATTAAACCCTTGTAAAACAACACTTTACAAGGGTTTTTTTATTTGTCGTAGTAAATGACGTATTAATAATGGTGCTTGAAAATCATAGTTTGCCCCTTGACAACCCCTTAAAATCTTCGTATCTTTGTATAGCTTCAATTTAATAGTTATCGGGGGACGTAACATCAAAAGTAAATTTTAGTCACGCTTTACGCACATAACAAGTCTCTATTAAAACTCCAGTTCTACTCAATGAACCAGAATATTTTAACTTCTCGGGGTGTCATGTCTTTACTTGGCATATGCGAGAACACGTTGTTAAAAATGGAAAGTGATGGCAGAATTAAGGTTGATTTCAGAATAAGTAACAGAAAACGTTACTATAAAGAAAACATCTTAAAGTCACTAAATAAAATGTAATTCCAATTAACATTTATCTTAAAAGAATATTTTTCTTTTAACTACTTGTCGAGCAACCACCGTTTGGTGGTTTTGCTTTGACTAAAAATTTCAAAAACTTTTAATAAAAAATAATGTCTGTCGGACTTTTCCATAATTCCGACATATTTATTTAGAAATAAGATAACCCAACGAGGAAGTAAAATATGTTCCTAATGGGTTTGATGTATAATAAAGAGAAATATAATGATAGTAAATGACTATAAAACAGTAGTAGATGTAAGTAAGATAACAGAACAATCAACTAGAAATGTAAGAAGGATAATTAACAGAATAAAGGATGA
>JAGNYR010000018.1 GCA_017984835.1 Flavobacterium sp.
TTGAGCCAAGCAAAACTGAGTGAAGATAACACAACAAAAAAGTAATTTTGATTTCATATATTATTTTTGATTTGATGATTAAAAAGATATAAATAATTCAGCTAATTTACTACAAATGAGTTTATTAATATTTAAATCAAGCATGAATATAAAAAGTTTAACAGTTGTTTGATGTTTAGTAACTGAAAATTCCATTAGAAACGTATACACATCAAACCAAAAAAAACCGATTTACAAAAACAAATAAACATAAAAAAACCTTAACTTTCAGTTAAGGTTTTTTTATAAGTCCAATTACATTTGCAACAACGCATCGAGTGTTAACTGCTGCTGTTCGCCGGTGGCAATATTTTTAACCGTCAGGTGTTGACCAGTAATCTCTTTCACAACAAACGGAATTCCTTTGCGCTCCGCGTGTTTGAATTGTTTGTCTATTTTGGCTGCATCGGGATACATTTCTGTTTTGATGCCTTTTTCACGTATGATTTTAATGATTTGAAGGGCTTGAAATGCGGATTCCTCTCCATAATTAATAAAGAAAAAACGCACCGATGAAGTAACCGTTTCGGGAAACAAATTCAACTCTTCCAACACCAAATAAATGCGGTCCAATCCAAAAGAAATACCCACTCCACTCATGTTTTTCAATCCGAAAATTCCCGTCAAATCGTCGTATCTTCCTCCGCCACCAATGGATCCCATGGCAACATTTTTGGGTGCTGCTACTTCAAAAATAGCTCCGGTGTAATAATTCAGTCCTCTGGCTAATGTTACATCCAAGTCCAATTGAGCTGTTTGCAATCCCAATTGCAACACATGACTGCAAATGAATTGCAATTCTTCAATCCCCTTTTTACCTTCTTCAGAGTTGGATAACAAAACCGCTAACTGACTTATTTTTTCTTCAATAGTTCCAGAAAATGAAAACAAGGGTTGTACTTTTAGCAGGGCTTCTTCAGAAATTCCTTTTTCGATCATCTCCTTTTTCACCCCATCTTCTCCAATTTTGTCTAGTTTATCCAAGGCAACAGTGAAGTCAATTAACTTATCAGAAGCACCAATCACTTCTGCAATTCCAGATAATATTTTTCTATTGTTTATTTTGATGGTGACACCTTCCAAGCCAAGGCTAGTAAAAACAGCATCATACAGCTGCACCAATTCTACCTCTTGCCATAATGAGGTCGATCCAACGACATCGGCATCGCACTGATAAAACTCTCTAAATCTCCCTTTTTGAGGTCGGTCTGCACGCCAAACAGGCTGAATTTGATATCTTTTAAACGGAAATTCAATCTCATTTTGGTGCTGTACCACATACCTAGCAAAAGGTACTGTCAAATCATATCGAAGGGCTTTCTCAGAAATACTGGCCGTCAATTTATTGCTTTCTTTGTTTTCTAATGCTTTGTCATCCGCTTTCGCCAAATAATCCCCAGAATTTAAAATTTTGAAAATCAGACGGTCTCCTTCCTCTCCATATTTACCCATCAAAGTATCTGAATTTTCAAAACTGGGTGTTTCAATGGGTTGGTACCCAAATTTTTCAAAATGGGTGCGCATAATCGAAATGATGTAATTGCGTTTTGAAACTTCAATAGGTGAAAAATCTCGGGTCCCTTTTGGAATACTAGCTTTAGATGCCATTTTATCTTTTTAAGAATTTAATTTCTTTTGCAAATATCATACTTTTACAATTATTTTATAAATGATTTGGTAGAAAGTTGTAACAAAAGCCGTATTTTCGTATCTAATAGAAGGCTTGCGTTGATTTTATGGTTTATTTTGACCTATCATCCGCATCAATCAGTGGCAACATCCTACTGAAGGCTATATTAAACACTTGTACATATTATGAAAGGCATCTTCAAGGAAAACGTTAAAATTGCATTTGGTTCCATTCGAACCCAGCTGTTGCGTACCGTTTTGACCATCATCATCATTGCGATTGGAATCACTGCTTTGGTTGGTATTTTAACCATTGTTTCTGCACTTGAAAATACCTTGAATTCCAATTTTGCTTCGATGGGTTCCAATACATTTACCATCAACCAATACGAATTTTCTACCCGAAATAACGGAGGTGGCGAAGTCGAAAAGATCAACCCAATCATTTCTTACTCTGAAGCAAAAGCCTACAAAGACCGATACGATTACCCATTAACACATACTTCCATTTCCTTTACGGCGACAGCTGCAGCCGAAGTGAAATTTGAAAACGAAAAAACAGACCCCGAAATTCAAGTATTGGGTGTCGATGATTATTTTACAGTAAACTCAGGTTTAGAAGTAGTTCAAGGTAGAAATTTCAGCAACTTTGACATTTCAAACAACGCCTACGTTTGTATCTTAGGAAGTGATTTTGCATCCAAAGGCTTGTTGAAAAATGTAAACCCGATTGACAAAATCATTTCGGTAAGAGGTGCAAAATTCAAGGTGATTGGAGTGTTAAAAGAAAAAGGATCTACTTTTGGAAACAGTCAAGATTTAAGAATGTTGATTCCTATACAATTGGCGCGTTCCTTATTTTCAATTCCGAACATCAACTACGAAGTAAGTTCGATGATTGATAAAAAAGAATTCTTAGACGAAGCCGTGAACGATGCCATGATTACCATGCGTCAAGTGCGCAATTTAAGCCCGGTGGAAGAAAACAACTTTGGTGTTTCTAGAAGTGATGATTTGGTCAACCGAATCGCAGAAATGACTGGAGTATTGAGTGCGTCCGCTTGGATCATTGGAATCATCACCATACTTGGTTCTTCTATCGCTTTGATGAACATCATGATCGTTTCTGTAACCGAACGTACCCGAGAAATTGGAGTTAGAAAATCGCTTGGAGCCAAACGCAGCACCATCGCTTGGCAATTTTTCATGGAAACATTGATCATCGGTCAAATTGGTGGTTTTGTCGGAATTATCTTCGGAATCTTAATCGGATTTGGTATTGCAACTGCCATCGATTTCAATTTTACCATTCCTTGGATGGCCATCCTAGCGGCGGTTATTACAAGTTTTATTGTGGCGTTGGTTTCTGGTTTGTATCCCGCTTTAAAAGCTGCCAAACTAGATCCGATAGAAGCGTTGCGATACGAATAACCCTATACTTGACATCTAATCATACGGTCATTCCCATAGATATCTTTCCGCAATTCGATGGATTTGAAGTTCAAATCTTCCAACAATTGAATGGTTTCTTGAGCCAAATATTGATTGATTTCAAAAAACAAATAACCGTTATTATTGAGCTGTTTTTGGGCCAACTGAGCTATTTTTCTGTAAAACAATAAAGGATCTTCATTGGCAACAAAGAGTGCCAAATGCGGCTCAAATTCCAATACATTCGGTTTGATTTCTTGTTTTTCCAACATCCGAATATACGGCGGATTGGAAACAATCACATCGTACTTTTTATCCAGCGACTCTGCTTCTAAAATATCTTGACAAATAAATTGAACTTGCACCTCATTAATTGAAGCATTTTTTTCGGCTGTAGCCAATGCTTCACGCGAAACGTCGATCGCGGAAACTTGTGCATTTGCATAGTTTTTTGCCAACGAAATAGCGATGCAACCACTACCTGTTCCAATATCCAACAGGGAACTTTCTACCCCCTCTGAAGCCTGGCTCTTGAGTACCCATTCTACCAATTCTTCTGTTTCGGGCCTTGGTATTAAGGTGTGTTCATTTACAAGAAAATGCATGCCAAAAAAAGAAGTACTACCTATTATATATTGAATGGGTTTTTGGCATTTTAATTCAGAAATTACCCCTTCCAACATTTCTAATTCCGTTTCCGAAAAAAATAAATCAGGCTGCATCACCAAATCGACTCTTTTGAGATTTCTATGGTGTTCCAATAACAAATAAAAAAAACTAGCTGCTTCATCCTCATCAAAAAAGGGAGCTACTTGATTTATAAAATGGGTTCTAAACTGTGTAATTTTCATCGTGCAAATCTACAAAACTTTAATCATCCAAACAGGACAACTGGTATGTCCAGTCGCACCAAGTGGCGCATCAATATAGTTAAAACCCACTTTTTGATACAGCTTTTGTGCGTTGAGCATTTTAGGAAGGGTTTCTAGATAACATTTTTCATACCCAAATTCGCTTGCTTTCTCTAAACATTTTTGGATCATGAGCGCGCCCCATCCCTTACCTCTCGCTTCTTCTAAAAAATACATTTTCTGCAATTCGCATATGTTTTCCTCAGCATTTTGAAGTTGACTGATCCCAGCTCCACCCACTATTTTACCCTCTCTTTCTATCACAAAATAAATGGCTTTGGGTTGTTGGTATGTTTCAAACATATGCTCAAGTTGGGGATCTTCGTAGGCTGTACCCGTTTTTGGATAATCATCCGAAATAAAAACATTCCGAATCACAGCTGCTACAACTTGGTTATCTTTTTGCTGAATTTCTCTAATACGTATGGGCATCATTTTAAAACTAAAATAGTATTTTTGTGAGGTGAAGATACATCAAAAATACATAAGACGCTGCATAGAACTTGCTAAAAATGGATTAGGAACTACCTATCCCAACCCTTTAGTGGGGAGCGTTATTGTATTTGAAGATACCATTATTGGAGAAGGTTGGCACCAAAAAGCAGGAGCACCCCATGCCGAAGTGAACGCGATCAACTCGGTAAAAAACAAAGAACTGCTTTCAAAGTCAACCATTTACGTAAGCCTTGAACCTTGCAGCCATTTTGGAAAAACCCCACCTTGTGCTGATTTGATCATCAAAAATAACATCCCAAATATTGTCATTGGAAGCTTGGACAGCAATGAAAAAGTGTCTGGCCGAGGGGTGAAAAAACTGATAGAAGCCGGTCGGAATGTAACGGTTGGTGTTTTAGAGGATGAATGCAATGCGCTCAACAAACGTTTTTTTACCTTTCATGAAAAGAAAAGACCCTACATTATATTAAAGTGGGCTGAAAGTGCAGATGGCTTTCTTGCTCCTCTTCAAAAAGACGCCAAAGCGCCCGTTTGGATTTCGAATGAATATTCAAGGCAATTAACACACAAATGGAGAAGCGAAGAACAAGCAATCCTGGTTGGCACAAACACGGTATTGGATGACAATCCAAAGCTTGACACAAGAGATTGGTTTGGCAACGACCCCATTCGTATGATTTTGGATAGAGAGGGAAAAATCGATTCTTTGCATCACGTCATGGATCAAAGTACGCTTACCCTTGTACTAACCGAACAAAAAAACAGACAATCTACTGATAATCTTATCTTTAAAAATTGTATATTTGATTCTGAACTTGCCCAAACTATATGTACTATAGGATACGAAAGCAACATTCAATCCATCATTATTGAAGGAGGCGCCCAAACGATACAAAATTTTTTGGATGCCCAATTGTGGGATGAGGCTCGAATATTTAAAGGCTCCATACAATTAAAAGAGGGGTTGCTGGCCCCAAAAATAGATAGAAAAGACAACAAAGGGCAGACTATCATTAAGGATGAACTTGTAATTTTGTACACGTATGATCACAACAATACTATTTGATTTTGGAGACATCTTTGTCAATCTTGAAAAAGAAGCATCCAAGAAAGCGTTCGAGCAACTTGGCCTATTGGGTTCAAATGCTGAGTTACTTGCCAAAAACGAACTTTTTGAAAAAGGACAAATTTCTGAAGATGAATTTTTAGGTACTTTTCTAAAATACCTCCCTTCGAGTAACAAAGAAGAAATCAAAGCTGCATGGAATGTGGTGATTGGTGATTTTCCATTGCATCGATTGGAATTTTTACAATTACTATCTCAAAAATACCGGTTGTTTTTACTAACCAATACCGATGAAATACACATCGCTTTTTTTGAAGAAACCGTGGGAATGTCCTTTTACACAGATTTTTACCGATGCTTTGAAAAAGTCTTTTATTCTTACGAAATGGGCTTGCGCAAACCCCAACCCGAAATTTACAAAGCGATTCTACATCAATATGAATTGAATCCGAAGAATGTGTTGTTCGTCGATGATAAAAAAGAAAATACAGATGCGGCGGCGGCTTTAGGCATTCATGTTTGGAATCTTCAAGTAGGTACTGAAGATGTAGTTGATTTATTTTCTCAAAAACAATTCCCTTTATAAATCAATCTAAATTTTCCCTTGAATTCTACCGACACCTTCAAAACCATTGCTCTCCCGACCGAAGAAATACTTTTTAAAGAAAAGAGCAGTAAATTCTATGGGTATGCCTTTCCGGTAACAAGTGAAGAAGAAGTAAAACAACAACTGGACGATTTACGAAAAAAACATCCGGGAGCTGTGCATTATTGTTATGCCTATCAAATTGGAACCGAAAAAACCATTTACAGAGCAAATGATGATGGAGAGCCCAGCAATTCCGCTGGCGCACCCATTTATGGTCAAATCCAGTCGCACGGATTAACCAACTTACTGATTGTGGTAGTCCGTTTTTTTGGCGGTATCAAATTAGGCGTAGGCGGTTTGATTGTTGCTTATAAAACAGCGGCTCAAATGAGTTTGGAACAAGCAGAAATCATTGAAAAAACGATCGATATACACTATCTGATTAGTTTTGACTACAAGAACATGAACAAAGTTATGCGCATCATTAAAGAGAAGAATTTAGAAATAATAGCGCAAAAATTGGAATTGAATTGTGAAATAGAAATCGCAACGCGCAAAAAAAATGCCGAATCAATCTTCGACATTTTTTCAAATTTATATGAAATTTCAATAAAAAAAGTAGATTAAAATACTATACTTCTACGATTGCTAAAATTTCTGCTGGAGGGCAAATTGGCCTTCCTGTTTTTAGATCGACAAAAACCAATAAAAAATAGGCATTTGTTAATAACTCATTCGATTCATTAAAAATTTCGCAATCAAATTCAATCTTAACCCCGCTATATTTTTTAAATTTCGTTTTAACCGTTAACAGGTCATCATATTTTGCCGACTTTTTATAATTAATTGTCATAGAAGCAATCGGAAGTGCAATTCCGTTTTCTTCCAAGGTTTTATAAGAAATCCCTTTGTTTCTAAGCCATTCAACCCTGCCTATTTCGAAATAAGGGATGTAATTACCATGATAAACTACCCCCATTTGATCCGTTTCCGAATACCTTACTCGGACTTGTACTTGATGTTCTGCCATGCTATTTATTTCAAATTTATATTAATCAACTTACCCCTATACAAAAAAAATAATTAAAATTTATGTTCATTTTATTTTTTTAAAACAAAAATTGTTCACATATTTGTTACTCCAAAAAAAACAGTAAAAAATGCCCTTTATTGTTGTAGGAAAACCATTACTAAAAAATAATAATTTTACTAGAATATGAACAAAACTGCTCAATCGGTTTGGGAAAATTGTCTATTGTTTATAAAAGACAACATTCACGAACAAGCTTATAAAACTTGGTTTGAACCAATTAAGTCTGTTGAACTAACTGATAATGCATTGTATATTCAAGTTCCTAGTAAATTTTTCTACGAATGGTTAGAAGAACATTATGTGAAATTACTTAAAGTTGCTCTTACCAAAGAACTTGGGAAAAGTGCAAAGTTACTGTATAAAATCAAAATGGAAAACACTTATGGCAACAAACAACCTTTTACGGAGCAATTGCCAAGTGCACATCGTAGTCCCATCAAATCACAAGAAGTAGATGCGCCTTTCAAAAATTTAAATCCTGAATTAAAAAATCCTTTTGTAATTCCGGGTATTAGAAATTTAAAAATTGAATCGCAACTTAATCCCAACTATAGTTTTGAAAATTTCCTAGAAGGAGATTCTAACCGTTTGGCACGTTCAGCTGGTATGGCTGTTGCGAACAAACCCGGAGGAACTTCGTTCAACCCCCTATTGATATTTGGTGGTGTTGGTTTAGGTAAAACACACTTAGCACATGCTATTGGAGTTGAAATAAAAGATAAATACCCAGAAAAAACCGTATTGTATATTTCTGCCGAGGTATTTACCCAACAATATATTGATTCGGTTAGAAAAAACAACCGAAATGATTTCATTCACTTTTATCAATTAATCGATGTATTGATTATTGATGATGTGCAATTCTTTTCTGGAAAAACAGGTACACAAGATGTATTCTTCCATATTTTCAATTATCTACACCAAAATGGCAAGCAGGTTATTTTGACATCTGACAAAGCGCCTGTAGACATGCAAGATATTGAACAACGTTTGTTGTCTCGTTTCAAATGGGGACTTTCTGCCGAGCTACACCAACCAGATTACGAAACAAGAGTATCTATTTTGAATAATATTCTGTACCGTGATGGTGTTGAAATGCCAAACGAAATCATTGAATATGTTGCTCAAAACATCAAATCAAATGTTCGTGAACTAGAAGGTGCTATCATTTCTTTGATTGCCCAATCTTCTTTCAATAAAAAAGAAGTTACCTTGGAACTAGCAAAAGGAATCGTTGAGAAATTTGTAAAAAATGTAAAACGAGAAATTTCTATCGATTATATTCAGAAAGTTGTTTCCGAATATTTTCAATTGGATTTGGATACTTTACAATCAAAGACTAGAAAACGCCATGTGGTTCAAGCTAGACAATTAGCTATGTTTTTTGCGAAAAAATTCACAAAAGCATCTTTAGCTAATATTGGATTACAAATTGGAGATAGAGACCACGCTACTGTATTGCATGCTTGTAAAACCGTTGACAATTTAGTGTCTACCGACAAGCAATTCAAAAAGTTTGTAGAAGACATTCACAAAAAGTTGTCTTTATAATCGGTCGTTTGCTTTCAACTACATTCTAACTACTTTCCTATGTCTATAAAAATCGTAATGGTTTGCCTAGGAAACATCTGTCGCTCTCCCTTAGCTGAGGGAATTCTTGCATCCAAATTACCCGAAAATCAGTTCGTTGTAGAATCAGCTGGCACAGGTAATTGGCACGTAGGAAGCGCGCCTGACAAAAGATCGGTTTCCATTGCAAATAAGTATGGAATTGATATTTCAAAACAACGCGCAGCTCATTTTACCCCGGATTTATTTGAAAAGTACGATTATATTTTTGTCATGGACCGTTCCAATTTTAATAATGTTGTGAATTTGTCCTCGAATAGCAAACACCACGAAAAGGTTTTTTATATTTTAGACTCACTCTATCCTGATCAAAAAGTCGAAGTTCCAGACCCTTATTACGATGATTTAACAGCTTTTGATGCCGTTTTTCAAATGCTTGACCAAAGTTGTAGTATTTTAGCAAAAAAATTAATAGCGAAACATAGTAGATGAAAGCAGTAAAAGGAAAACTTTACCTAATCCCCATAACGCTTGGCGAATGCAATCCGTTGGATGTATTGCCGCAAACAATTCAACGAGCCATTGATCAAATGGACCATTACATCGTTGAAAATGAGAAAACTGCCCGACGTTTCATAAAAAGCATTCATCCAGAAAAGCCACAATCTTCGTTGCAATTAAGCACTTTGAATAAACACACGAGTGAGTCAGATCATTCAAACATGATTCAACCTTGCCTAAATGGCATCAACATGGGATTGATGAGTGAAGCAGGATGCCCTGGCGTAGCCGATCCTGGTGCTGCTATTGTAAAATTAGCGCATGAAAAAGGGATTCAAGTTGTTCCGTTGGTAGGACCTTCTTCCATTTTATTAGCCATGATGGCCTCTGGAATGAACGGACAAAGTTTTGCTTTCAACGGTTATTTACCCATTGACAAGAATGACAAAAAAGTAGCCCTTAAAAACTTCGAAAGATTGTCTTTTGAAAAAAACCAATCGCAGCTTTTCATTGAAACACCTTATAGAAACAATAAATTCATTGAAGATTTATTACAAACATTACAGCCCAACACCCACTTATGTATAGCGGCAGACATTACACTTGACACCGAATACATTAAAACGATGCGAGTATCTGAATGGAAAAGAGAAAAAATAGATTTACAAAACCGTCCTGCAATCTACATTATTCACAAAATGCAGTAAGTACTAATCTACTGTAGCGAATCTATCCGCCTTGAGATTGTGCGTTTCATAACCAGAAAATACACGTAAATAGTGTTGCACAGAAGATCCATACTTGTCTCTGCACTTGTATTTTCCTCGTGAATACAAGAATTTTCTAACAGAACCAGCTCCCCCAAGATGTGCGGCAGCTAATATACCTGATTCGGTTACCAATATCCCATTGATTACTTGTCCGTCGAATTTTTTGATGGTTTTTCGCAAAGCCCATTTGTGCTTTTTGAGTAAGGCAACAAATGCTTTTTCTTGGAGTTCCGGAGATTTTAAGAACAATTTTCTATCGGTAATACCAATAGATTTTAGTGCGTCTTTCCCAAATTGGTACTTACCTAAATAACCCAATGAGTTGATTTTATGATATTTACCTTGAGATTCTTTTTTCCCTACGGCTTCTTTAAAACCAATAAAACGCTTTCCTATATAAGGAATCGAACTGTTTAAATAATCTGAGGGTTGATTGGAAGGAAACTGATAAAACGTAGTTGTGTTTGTATAAGCATCCTGAAAAAGGAAGTGTGAATTTTTTGACTTAAAGGATGAACTAACGAAGCCAACGATCAAAATGATTGTTATATAAAAAGACCATTTTTTTAACATAAAGTAGATTTCTCAAGCCCTGTCACCATCTTGAATTACTGGCGCAAATATACAATAAAAATTATAAACCTGATAATCAATATGTTAAAGATTTCTAAATATCGCTTTAGCCCCCTGAAAACAAAGAGGTTAGAAAATATTTTTGAGACAAGATCTATCGATTTGTACCCGTACTATTGATCCACTTTGCGTATTTATTGGCGTTTACTTGATGTTCGGCATAGGTAACAGCAAAATCATGGTATCCAAAACGCTCCACACTTGCACAGAAATACACATAGTTGTGCTTTTCGGGATTTAATACCGCATCGATGGCAGAAATATCTGGCATGGCTATAGGTCCAGGAGGCAACCCTTGATTGAGGTAGGTATTATATGGGGAATGAATTAACAAGTCGTTATACAATACTCGTTTAATGACTTGATTAAAGTTATTGTCTCTTAATTTTAAAGAATAAATAACCGTTGGATCCGCTTGTAAGGGCATAGGCAAAGCTAATCTGTTTAGATAACAACCCGCTACTCTGGGTCTCTCGTCTGGTTTAACCGTTTCTTTATGTACAATTGAAGCCAGCGTAATCACTTGCTCTGGTGTCATGTTCAGCTTATTTGCCTTGGCTAAACGATCAGGATTCCAAAACTTTTTATATTCTTCAATCATTTTATCACGGAAAGCTTCAGCAGATACATTCCAATAAAATTCGTAAGAATTCGGAATAAACATGGCAAACACATTCTCTTTTGTAAAATTATTTTGTGCTAAAAAAACAGAATCTCTAAAAACAGTAAGTAATTTGGTCGTGTCTGGTTCCAATTGCGAACTCAATCGCACACATAAATCTTCCAGTCGTTCTTGGTTGTTGAAAGCAATTTTAACAGGTACATTACGACGTAAAGAAGCCACAATTTTGTAATTACCCATTCCTTGAGTGAGTAAAAACCGCCCTGGTTTTACGTTGTCGTCATAGGAGCGTAGACTGGCCATCATTTCAAATCCACTCATCCCTTTCAAATAGGGAGTCATTATTTTTTTGACATCTTCAAAATTAGAACCCGTAGGTATGGTCACATAAAACTCTTCTTTGGGTAAAGTCGTGTTTGAAATAAAGAAATGAAACCATACGGTAAACAGCATGAATGCGAATGTGGAACCTAACGCTCCAAAAATTATTTTATTTTTTTTTGATAAAACAATCATATCTTACTTTTGAAAATTAATTAATTGATACAGGGCTTCGTCTTGGAATACATTTTTTTGCAACATCCAATCTTTTTTGACACCTACTAATTGAAACCCAAAAGTAGTAAAAAGCTTGCAACTAGCTTCATTTGACATCCCAATATTTGCATACAATTGATGCAATTGCAAATGAACAAAACTATAATTTATCACCAATTGAAGTGCTTCACTTCCATATCCTTTGTTGCGATGTTGACCTTGCTGAATTACAATCCCCACTCCTGCTCTATGGTTGACTGGATCAAAATCAAACAAATCGATCAATCCGATGGTGCTATTGGTATCGTTTTCACAAATAGCGAGACGTAATTGCTTGGCTTCATAAATATCCTGATGCGCATTTTCTAAATATTGACGGATCAAAAACTTACTATAGGGCGTTTGTGTATTGCTCACATGCCAAATCGTTTCATCATTTTCAATTACGTAAATGAAGTCCAAATCTTCGGGTTCTAAGGCACGTAAACTGATGTGCGCTCCTTTTAGTGTGATCATTGCAATTAAAAATTAACTTGTCCTTCAAAAACGAATTCGGCCGGACCTTCCAAAAACACCTTTTCATATACCGTTTCGTTCAATTCAAAAGAAACTACAAGTTGTCCGCCTTGCACATCAATGCTGATTTTATTTTCTTTGGTTTTATAAATTGAGTGCATTGCAATTGCTACGGCAGTAGCGCCTGTTCCGCATGAAAGTGTTTCATCTTCAACGCCTCTTTCATAGGTTCTAATTGCAAAATGATTTTCAGAAATTTGCGAAACAAAATTAACATTACTTCCTGCTTCACCATACAATTCAGAATATCGGATGGCTTTCCCGTTTTGTTTTACATCCATTTCTTGCAAATCATTTACAAGGGTAACATGATGAGGAGAACCCGTATTCAAAAAAACATACGCGTCGTGAATGAGCACTTCATCCACATCTTTCATTTGTAAAGCAACATTATTATCATCTAAAATAGTGGCGTGATGCAAACCATCGACAGCCGTAAAGGTGGTATTCTGATCAATAATGGAAAGTTGTTTTGCAAAAGCTACAATACACCTACCTCCATTACCACACATCGAACTTTCCTTCCCGTCTGAATTGTAATACACCATTTTAAAATCAACTTGGTCATCGTTTTCAAGCAAAATCAGTCCGTCGGCACCAATGCCAAATCGACGGTCACAAAGCTTGTTTATCAATGCTGTATCGTTTTTAGGAAATGAAACCTCGCGGTTATCAATCATGATAAAATCATTTCCGGTACCTTGGTATTTGTAAAATTTCACTTTTGGTTGCATTTGGTATTATGGTTGATTTAATTAGCCCTGATAGAGCCGATATCCTCCTGTATTCTGACAAGAAAAAGGAGATAAAGGCGAAAGCAGGAAGATGGTTTATTGAAAAAGCGCCGACCTTTTGCTTCAAACAAAAAGCAAAGTTACAAATATTAACGATACGTTAAAGTCTGTTAAACGAGCGTTAAAGCAAATTTGTGAAAATAATATTTTATTATTTTTGATGTTAGTAAAGTAATTATTAATGTAGAAACGGGAAAGCTCGATACACAAGGGTTTGGCGTTTCTAGAAATTGAAAAATGTTTATGAAAAATGTATCTAATTTATTTTTGGTTTCTTTATTAAGCGGTGCCACCACCTTGGGTGGTTACAAATTATTTGTTGAGCAAGATACCAACCGAGATTCGATTGTAACCCAATCCTCAAATTTGGGGAGAAGCGTGGGTTTATCGAGTGAAGCGGTTGATTTTGTGGAGGCTGCAGACAAGGCGGTACATACTGTGGTACACGTAAAAAATGTCTCTGTACGAACTGTTTACAATCCGATTATGGAGTTTTTTTATGGATCTAGAGGCGGACAACAACAAGAGCAAGTGGGAACTGGAAGTGGTGTCATTATTTCGGAAGACGGTTATATCGTGACCAATAATCACGTGATTAAAGACGCGAGTGAACTTGAGGTGACCTTAAACAGCAAAAAGATTTATAAGGCAAAATTGATTGGAACCGACAGCAAAATGGACATTGCCTTGTTGAAGATTGATACCGATGAAAAATTACCCTTTTCAACTTTTGCCGACTCTGATAATGTGCGTGTGGGCGAATGGGTATTGGCCGTTGGAAATCCGTATAATTTAACCTCAACGGTAACTGCCGGAATCGTATCAGCAAAAGCAAGAAATTTAGACACAAAAGGCATTCAGTCCTTCATCCAAACAGATGCCGCAGTAAATCCGGGGAATTCAGGAGGTGCGCTTGTCAATACCAGAGGAGAACTGATTGGGATCAACACCATGATTTCATCACCAACCGGAAGCTATGCCGGGTATTCATTTGCCGTTCCGTCGAATATTACAAGAAAAATAATTGAAGACATCATGGAATTTGGCAATGTTCAACGGGGTATTTTGGGTGTTGAAATCACGGAATTAAACGGATCCGTTTCAAAAGAGTTGGGTGTAAAACAAACCGAAGGTGTTTATGTAAAGAAAGTCAATAAAAATTCGGGGGCCGAAAAAGCGGGCATTACCAAAGGAGATGTCATTGTGAAACTAGACAATACTTCGGTTGGTAGTTTTTCTGAGCTTTCTGGATACATCAACACCAAACGACCTAATGACAAAGTAAACGTAACCTTGATAAGAAATGGAACGACTAAAATAATTCCGGTTGTATTGGTAAAAAACGACCTCATTAAAACAGAATTGAAAGGGATCGAAATTGAAAATTTGGAAGCGCAAGACAAGAAAAAATTCAGAATTGACTATGGCGTAAAAATCAGCGATGTGGTCAATGAGCGATTACTACCTTATAAAGAAGAATTGGTTGGAAGTATTATTTTGAATGTAGATAACGAAGCAGCTACCGATGTAGAAACGGTTTCAAGATTACTCAATAACAAAGATGAAAACCAAGGAATCAGTCTTCGCATCATCACCAAATCGGGGCAAGTAACACGAATCATCATCTAATTAAATAACATCAATTATTAATTCAAGGCCACATCTGATTTAGATGTGGCTTTTTTTTGAACTATTTTCAAAATAAACCAATAAAAAACCAAAAATAATTTTACGAAAACGATATAGTTGCTTATTTTTGCACCAAATTTCTAAAAACACACACTAACTACAAACTCAAAATGAACCATTCTAACTACGAAAAAGAAATCGCATTGCAAGCAGACAGGAGAAAAGCAGGCGTAGAATTTATTAAAATTATCAGTGATTTATGGTATGATAAATCGATTGAATTAGTCCTTTTCAGAAATCAATTGATTGACAGAAACGTAAGCGATATCATCAATCTACATGAATATGCTGTTGAATTTGTTGAAAAACCAATCAATGTCTTTGATTCTGTAGAAATTGCAAAAGCCATCTTGAATTTAGACCTTCCACCCTCTCGAATTGATATTGGAAAACTTACCTATGAATACCATTTGGATAACGAATTATACAACGACGCGAGAGCTTTTGTAATCAACAAACTAAAAAAGGCCAAAAACACAAAGGAAATAAAACCCAAAGATGTGGTTTTGTATGGATTTGGTAGAATTGGCCGACTGCTTGCTCGAGAAATGATGAGCAAGGTGGGAAAAGGGCAACAACTCCGTTTGAGAGCGATTGTTACTCGAGATAAAAATGATGCAATGCTTTTGGAAAAAAGAGCTTCTTTACTTCGCTATGATTCCATTCATGGTGATTTTGAAGGAAGTGTTTCTGCAGATATTAAAAACAATGCGTTGATCATCAACGGCACAACGGTACATGTCATTACAGCCAATGCACCAGAAGAAATTGATTACACAGCCTACGACATCGAAAATGCGTTAGTGATTGACAATACGGGGGCTTTTACTACAGAAGAGGCCTTAAAACGTCACTTGTCATCCAAAGGAGTAGACAAAGTGCTGCTTACCGCACCTGGCAAAGGAGTTCCAAACATAGTGTATGGCGTAAACCATGAAGAATACAATCCCGATGAACTTTCAATTTTTTCTGCTGCTTCGTGTACAACCAATGCCATTACCCCTATTTTGAAAGCTGTAGAAGATACGTTGGGTGTTACTAAAGGACATTTAGAAACCATTCATGCGTATACCAATGATCAAAATTTGGTAGACAACATGCACAAAAAATACCGCCGAGGACGTGCTGCAGCTTTGAACATGGTTATTACTGAAACCGGAGCCGGAAGTGCTGTAGCAAAAGCTTTACCAAGTCTTGCCGGAAAACTAACTTCGAATGCGATTCGCGTGCCCGTACCCAATGGTTCACTCGTCGTTCTTAATTTAGAGGTAGGCAAAAAGACAACCATAAAAGCGGTAAATAACATCATGAAAAAATATGCTTTGGAAGGCGAACTGGTAGAGCAAATTAAATATTCATTGAATAATGAATTGGTATCCTCTGATATAGTTGGTACATCAGCACCTGCCATTTTTGATAGCAACGCGACTATTGTTTCTGCAGATGGAAAAAACATCGTATTGTATGTGTGGTACGACAATGAATATGGATATAGCCACCAAGTAATTCGATTGGCTAAATACATTTCCAATGTAAGACGATTTATGTACTATTAATCCGCATTAAAGATAAAAAAAGGCCCTCGATGAGGGCCTTTTTTAGTAGGTCATTATTATCTTACTAATAATTTATGAGGGGGAGCAAACTTAGTTAAGTCAATTCCTTCCACTGCTTTTTTGTATTCTTCAATTGTAGGAGTTCTTCCCAATACGGTTGACAAGACAACTACAGGAGTAGATGAAAGCAATGATTCACCTTTTTTCTCTGCCGTATCTTCCACAACTCTTCCTTGGAATAAACGAGTTGAAGTAGCCATCACGGTATCTCCTTTAGAAGCTTTCTCTTGGTTACCCATACAAAGATTACAACCTGGACGCTCTAAATACAACATGTTTTCGTATTCGGTACGAGCCGCCGATTTTGGTGCATTGTCATCAAATTCAAAACCTGAATATTTACGTAACACTTCCCAATCACCTTCTGCTTTAAGCTCATCTACAATGTTGTAAGTAGGCGGTGCCACTACTAATGGTGCTTTGAAGGTAACTTTTCCATCATGCTTTTCAATGTTTTTAAGCATTTGAGCTAATATCTTCATATCACCCTTGTGCACCATACAAGAACCAATAAATCCTAAGTCAACCTTTTTGGTACCTCCGTAGAAAGATAAAGGTCGGATGGTATCGTGCGTATATCGTTTTGAAACATCTTTATTATTTACATCTGGATCTGCAATCATCGGTTCGTTGATTACATCTAGATCTACTTCTAATTCTGCATAATATTTAGCATTTGCATCGGGTCTTAATGCAGGTTTATCACCTGATTTAATTTCTGCAATTCGTTTATCTGCTTTGTTGATTAATCCTTGGAGTACTTGTTTGGTATTGTCCATTCCTTTATCAATCATGATTTTGATTCTACCTTTCGCAATTTCTAAAGATTCGATCAATGTATCATCTTCTGAAATACAGATAGACGCTTTTGCTTTCATCTCTGCTGACCAGTCCGTAAATGTGAAGGCTTGATCGGCAGTTAGTGTTCCAATATGCACTTCGATGATACGTCCTTGGAAAACATTTTCTCCTCCAAATTTATGCAACATTTGTGCTTGCGTAGCGTGAACTACATCACGGAAATCCATGTACGATTTCATAGCACCTTTGAAAGTAACTTTCACTGATTCTGGGATTGGCATCGATGCTTCACCCGTTGCTAAAGCAAGCGCTACGGTACCTGAATCGGCACCAAAAGCCACCCCTTTTGACATTCTTGTATGTGAATCACCACCAATGATAATGGCCCATTCGTCAATAGTAATATCATTCAATACTTTGTGAATCACGTCGGTCATTGGATGATACACACCTTTTGGATCACGTGCTGTAATCAAACCAAAATCATTCATGAATTGCATCAATTTCGGAATGTTAGCTTGTGCTTTCTTGTCCCAAACAGAAGCTGTATGACAACCTGATTGGTAGGCACCATCTACAATTGGCGAAATCACTTTAGCTGCCATCGATTCTAGTTCTTGTGCCGTCATAAGACCTGTAGTATCCTGCGAACCTACAATGTTTACTTCTACACGTACATCAGAACCTGCATGCAAAATTTTACCTGGTGTTGTTCCCACCGCATTTTTATTGAAAATTTTCTCAACTGCTGTTAATCCTTGTCCGTCATTCGAAACTTCTTTAGAAGGAGCAAATACAGTTGGGATATCCATTCCCAATACTTTGCAAGCAAACGTTTGTATTTTTTTACCAAATACAATCGCATACGAACCACCCGCTTTGATAAATTCAATTTTTTGAGGTGTGAATGATCTCGAAATATCGATCAATTCTTGATCACCGTTGTATAATTTTTTAGTTTTAGTATTGATTGTTAAAACGGTTCCTGTCGCTACAGAATATGCTTGTTCTAATACAGCATCTCCATTTTCATCACGAACTAGGTTGCCGTTTCCATCTATTTTTTTAACCCAGTTTTTCAAATCAATTCCAATCCCACCCGTAACGTCTACCGTTGTAAGAAAAATAGGAGAAATACCATTGGTACCTCCAACAATTGGAGCGATGTTCACAAATGGAATGTATGGACTTGCTTTTTTACCTGTCCAAAGTGCTACGTTGTTCACACCCGACATTCTAGACGAACCCACACCCATCGTTCCTTTTTCAGCGATCAACATCACACTTTTATCTGGATGTTGTGCTTGAAGCGCTTGAATCTCTTCTTGTGCTTGAGGGGTAATCATACATTTACCATGCAATTCACGATCTGAACGCGAGTGCGCTTGATTTCCAGGAGACAATAAATCGGTTGAAATATCACCTTCTCCTGCAATAAAGGTTACTACTTGAATTTCTTCTGGAAGTGCAGGCAATTTCGTAAAAAACTCAGCCTTAGCATAACTTTCTAAAATATCTTTAGCGGTAGCATTACCACTTTCATACGCTTCTTTAAGTCGAGCCGTATCGGCATCGTATAAATACACTTGTGTTTTAAGTACGGCTGCGGCTGCATTTGCAATCGCTACATCGTTACCCAAAGCCAAATCAAGTAAGACTTCGATAGAAGTTCCACCCTTCATGTGAGACAATAATTCTAAGGCAAAAGCAGGTGTTATTTCGCTAACTGCTTCTTTACCCAAAATAATATCTTTCAGGAAATAGGCTTTCTTACCTGCAGCACTGGTGGTTCCAGGTAATGTATTGTATATAAAAAAGTGCAAACAATCAGCTCTGTTTGGGCTATTCTCTTCTTTTATTTGCGCAATGATCTCGCTTAATAAATCTGCGCTATCTATTGGCTTAGGGTGTAATCCTTGACCTTTTCTATCTTCAATTTCTTGAATGTAATCGTTATAAAGATTCATTTTAGTATCTAAATCCATAATGTGAAATAAGTTTAATTTGTAAGCAAATTTAAGAAAACAGAATTCGATTTAAAAATTTTTAACGAACTATCTTTATTCATTATGATAATTTAACAAAAACAAGCTTTTGATACGAATTTTCAATACAAATCATAATTATTCAAGCAATTAATAAAAAGAATGCAATTTTTTACGCAACTATTTTTGGACCAAAAAAAATCTCCAGTACGCATTTACTAGAGATTTAATTAGTTTGAAACCTGATGGAATTACAAGAGTGTTTTAATCACCATCTCTTCTGTAATACCTTCAGCATCAGCTTTATAATTTTTAATGATTCGATGTCTTAAAATACCGGTTGCAACCGCCTGAACATCTTCGATATCTGGTGAGTATTTCCCGTGGAATGCTGCATGTGATTTTGCCGCTAAGATTAAATTTTGCGACGCTCTTGGTCCTGCACCCCAATCAAGATAATTATTTACAAATTCTGTGGCAAGTGGTCCTTTAGGTCTTGTTTTACCTACTAAAGTAACAGCATATTCAATCACATTATCAGCAACTGGAATTCTTCGAATCAATTCTTGAAAATCAATTATTTCTTGTGCCGAAAACAAAGGCTGAATCACTGGTTTTAAGTTGGATGTTGTGCTTTTTACGACCAAAACCTCTTCTTGAAATGTTGGGTAATCTAATTTTATCGCAAACATAAAACGATCCAATTGTGCTTCTGGTAACGGATAGGTTCCTTCTTGCTCAATTGGGTTTTGCGTTGCTAATACAAAATAGGGTAAATCCAATTTGTAATTATGTCCGGCAATAGTGACCGAACGCTCTTGCATCGCTTCAAGTAAAGCCGCTTGCGTTTTGGGCGGCGTTCTGTTGATCTCGTCCGCTAAAATAATGTTAGAAAAAACTGGCCCTTTGATAAATTTAAACTGACGGTTTTCATCCAATATTTCACTTCCTAATATATCAGAAGGCATTAAGTCTGGCGTAAACTGGATACGCTTAAAATCCAACCCTAAAGCACTAGAAATAGTATTCACCATTAATGTTTTGGCTAATCCTGGCACACCAACAAGCAAGGCATGTCCTCCAGAAAAAATACTCAAAAGTATTTGTTCTACTACTTCATCTTGGCCTACAATTATTTTGGCGATTTCTTTTTTTAATTCTTCTTTCTTTTGAACTAAATTTTGGATAGCTGCTACGTCCGACATATCGTTGATAAAATTAGTAACTATAGATATTATTTGGCTGCTTTTTTAGTCCAGTTATTTGTGAATTCACACGCTTTGTACTCACCATTAATTTTGATGTAGGTTTCTTTGATTTTTTCATCAAACCATTTCGCAATAGCCTCAATTTGTTTTTCTTTCAAAGCTAACTCTCTAATTTTAGTATAATCTTTACTATAATCTGCCGTGTGCTCGTTGATACGATTGGTTACCATCACAATTTTAAATTTTTTCCCTTCTCTAGGATCATCAATTAAAATTGGTTTAGAGATCTCACCATCTTTCAAGTTAGATACTTGTCCGTATAATTCAGGATCCATTTTTGTCAATTCAAAATGTGAATCTTGTGTTTTTGGATTGATCAAAGTTCCACCGTTTGCTCTGGTTTCTTTTTCATCCGACATCGATCTTGCAGCATCTGCAAAAGTAATTTCTTTGGCTTCTACTCTTTTTTTGATCAATTCAATTTTTTCTTTAGCTTCAGCTAATGCTTCGCTTGAAACCTTAGGCATTAATAAGATATGTCGCAATTCAAGATCTTGACCTTTGATTTTTTCCACCAAAATGATGTGGTACCCAAATTCGGTTTCGAATGGTTCAGAAATCTCGCCTTCTTTCAATGAAAAAGCAACATCTTTAAATTCTTTCACAAAACCTGTTTTTCGGTTGATCTTATAAAACCCTCCCGTAGAGGCAGAACCTCTGTCATCTGAATAAATAACGGCGCGGGTTTTAAAACTAGCTCCCGACAAGACCTCTTGTTTGATCAGCTTTAATTTATCAATCACTTTTTGCTTTTCCTCCTGTGTTATTTTGGGAACGATCACAATATTTGCCACCTCAAGTTCGGCTCCAAAAATTGGTTTTTCAGAATCTGGTATTTTTTTGAAGAAATTTCTTGTTTCTTCGGGTGTAATTTGAATTTCATCGACAATTTTACGTTGCATTTCTGCCGCTAATTTTTGTTGTTTCAAAAGCTCAAACAATTCGCTTCTAAAATCATCTTCACTCGATTTTTTGAAATATTTGATTACTTTTTCCATTGTACCCAATTGTTCCACCATGTAGCTCAATTGTTGCGTCATTTTTTCATTGATTTCTTCATCTTTTACAATGACAGAATCTTGTATAGCTTGATGTGCATACAATTTATCTTCTAACAGTTTTCCCAACATTTGACAACGTGAAATGTCTTTAATGGAAGCCCCTTGACTGGACAATTCTAGGAAAGATTTATCAATATCAGAATCTAAAATATTGAAATCACCAACCGTTGCGATGATTCCATCAATTTTTTGTCGTTTGCTGGATGTTTTAACGCTGTCTGTAGATTTCACAACTGTTTCCTGAATAATTTCTTGGGCTACGGCTGAAAATCCAAATAAGAAAAAAGTTACTACTGCTATTATCCTGTTCATGTTGTTTATCATTGTTTTATTTCTTTAACTGAATTCTTACTTTTTCAAATATTTCTTGATTGATATGGATGGTGAATTCTTTTTTCAATTCACTCACCCAATTTTGTTCTAAATACTGTTGGTAATCATTGATCACCTTGCCTTTGCATTCGTCTAATGTTTTTGCACCTGGCGGAATTACTTTGTTGATTTTTGCAAAATAGTAATAATCTCCTTGCTTGATGATGCTAGAAAAACCTTCTTTTAAAGGCAACTCTTTTGGTAACGCAACCGATCCCTCTTCGTATATTGCTTCGCTAGACATCACATTTATGACGTCTTTTGTATTTAATTTATCCTTGATTTCCTGCAAAGCGATTCCTTTTTTTACCTGAGCGGCAGCTTTTTCAATCACTGACTTGTTGGTAGATGACAACAATACAACATCAACTCTTGTTTTCCATTGGTATTTACCGTTTTGACCTTCGTAAAACGACTGCAAACCAATCGTGTCATTTTTTGCACGTTGCCAGATTTCTTTTTCCATCAATTCAAAAAGCAACAATCCATCGCGGTATTCTTCCATTACTGCAGCAAATTCTGGGTGCTCATTTTCTAGATTGCGATCGTTGTATTTATTCAATTCAACATCCACAAAATGATCATACATTGATTGCACTAATTTATCTAAGGGTTGTTTGCTCACACCTGATTTTTGCTGTTCATCAAGGTATTTAATAAAAGAATAACCCGAAATAGGTTCTGCGTTGATGGTGACGATTTTTGAAGAATAGGCCAATGAATCTGTTGGTTTAACCCATTTTGATTCATACATATCCGGCGTTATTTGTTTGGATACCGTTGCAAACATTTTTTTGTCTTTTACAACCGCGTATTTTTTTCTAAGTTTTGAAGTCATCGATTTTTCAATCAATCGAGATCGTTCGTCCTTTCCAATTTTATTTTCTAATTCTGGACGCAATTCATCCAATGATTTTAAAGGGTATTTTTCAATCAACTTAACAATATGCCATCCAAATTGTGATTGAAAGGGTTTTGAAATGGGATTGTCTTTCGTTAGTGAAAAAGCAGCGTTTTCAAATTCAACCGAACTCAATTGACCTGATGAAAAACGGTTCAACTCGCCTCCTCTTGCACTTGTAGATTTATCTTCCGAAAACTGTTTCGCTAATTCTTCAAATTTTTCGCCTTGCTGCAATTTTTGATAAATTTCTTGCATGGTCTTTTGAACTTCCTCAGCTGATTTGGACTCACCTTCTTTTGGATTAAGCAACATGATGTGTGCAACAAAAATTTCGCCTCGGTTGTCTCTGACATCATTCACCTTAATCAAATGATACCCAAAACGTGTTCTAACAGGAAGTGAAACTTGATTCAAAGGGGTCTTGTATGCTGCTGATTCAAAAGCATACACCATTCTAAAACTTGTAAAATAACCTAAATTTCCTTGGTTATCTTTTGCAGACGGATCTTGAGAAGCCTCTTGAGCAACTTTTCCAAACTCTTCACCGTTTAATATTCTAGTACGAAGTTCTGTGATTTTTTTATAAGCAACCAAAGTGTCTGCCGGAGTAGCATTTTCATCCACCATGATTAATATGTGAGAGGCATTGATCTCTTTCGTCATTCGGTCATAACCTTCTTGAATCAAAGCATCGGTTACTTTGGAATCGGTCAAATAATTTTTTGCTAATTGCGCACGGTAATTATTTAATTCAGCTTGGTATTGTTTGCCGTTTTGTAATCCAAGTTTGTTTGCTTTGTTCACTTTCAATTTGTATCCAACAAACAACTCAAGATATTGTTTCAAATCCTTTTGAGACTCGTCTTTTACCAAATCTAAATTTTTATTATACACTCGAACAAACTCATCGGTGTAATACGGTTGATCGTTGATAGAAAAAAGCACTTCTTTTACTGAATTTTGAGCAGTAACAAAAACACTAAAGAAAAATAACAATCCTAAAAATACTCGTTTCATAAATTATACTATCAAAATTTAATGTTTTAATAAAAAATAATTCCAATCAACAAAAGTAACAATTCAAGGGGATTAAACAAGCCTTCCGATTAGTATTAACAAAAATTTATTAACACTCAACATTCGATTTACAAGGGACTACTCAAATCAAATCAAGGAGACATTTTAACAGACAACTCGAACAATTGTCCTTCTATCTATTGAATGTAAAAAAGGTATTCGTTTTTTGCTTAATAAATAGTATTTTTGCAACCCATTAGATAAATTATGACTTTTACAGAAGAAATAGCTCGCAGACGTACCTTTGGTATCATTTCGCATCCCGATGCAGGAAAGACAACATTAACTGAAAAATTATTGCTCTTTGGAGGTGCCATTCAGGAAGCTGGTGCGGTTAAAAACAACAAAATAAAAAAAGGCGCTACCAGTGACTTTATGGAAATTGAACGCCAAAGAGGTATTTCGGTTGCAACCTCTGTATTGGCCTTTATTTATAAGGATAAAAAAATCAATATTTTAGATACACCCGGACACAAGGACTTTGCTGAAGATACTTTTAGAACCTTAACAGCAGTC
Organism: Flavobacterium sp.; assembly: GCA_017984835.1. Lineage (GTDB taxonomy): Bacteria > Bacteroidota > Bacteroidia > Flavobacteriales > Flavobacteriaceae > Flavobacterium. Next base: position 24,506 of record JAGNYR010000018.1, read on the forward strand.
GACAGTGTCATTGTGGTGATTGATGTTGCAAAGGGGGTTGAGGAACAAACAGAAAAATTAGTAGCTGTTTGTAGAATGCGAAAAATACCCATCATTGTATTCATCAACAAATTGGACCGAGAAGGAAAAGATGCTTTTGACTTAATGGATGAAGTTGAAAAAAAATTAGGCCTTCATGTTACACCTTTGAGTTTCCCGATCGGAATGGGATATGACTTCCAAGGTATCTATAATATTTGGGAACAGAACATCAATATGTTCAGCGGTGACAGCCGAAAAAACATTGAAGATACAATTGCAATTTCTGACATCAACAGTCCTGACCTCGATAAATTAGTAGGCGAAAAACCTGCAGAAAAATTGAGAGAAGAACTTGAACTGATCGATGAAGTCTATCCAAAATTTGACCGGCAAGAATACTTGGACGGAAATTTACAACCTGTGTTTTTTGGATCGGCATTGAATAATTTTGGAGTACGCGAATTATTGGATTGTTTTATCACGATTGCTCCCACTCCAAAAGCAAAAGAATCCGACACCCGATTGGTGCAACCCGACGAAACAAAATTGTCTGGATTTGTATTTAAAATACACGCCAACATGGACCCTAAACACAGAGACCGTTTGGCTTTTATCAAAATCGTATCCGGAACTTTTGAGAGAAACAAGCCTTATTTACATGTTAGAAATAACAAGTCGATGAAATTCTCGAGTCCGAATGCCTTTTTTGCAGAAAAAAAGGAAATCGTTGACATTTCCTATCCAGGAGACATTGTAGGATTACATGATACCGGAAATTTTAAAATTGGAGATACCTTGACTGAAGGAGAACAAATGAATTTTAGAGGAATTCCGAGCTTTTCTCCCGAACATTTTAGATACATCAACAATGCCGATCCACTGAAAGCGAAACAACTTGAAAAAGGTGTCGACCAATTGATGGATGAAGGAGTAGCCCAGTTGTTTACTTTAGAATTAAACAATCGTAAAATCATTGGAACGGTGGGAGCACTTCAATATGAAGTTATTCAATACCGTTTGGAGCATGAATATGGCGCCAAATGTACCTATGAAAACTTCCCGGTTCACAAAGCATGTTGGGTAAAACCTGAAGATCCAAAAAGTGAAGAATTCAAGGAATTCAAACGAGTAAAACAAAAATTCATGGCCCATGATAAATATGGACAATTGGTATTTTTAGCAGATTCTGATTTTACGATACAAATGACGCAAAGCAAATTCCCGACCGTCAAATTATTTTTCACATCTGAATTTGAATAAACAATATATTAATAAAATAAAAAATCATCCTTTAGGGATGATTTTTTTTGAATGATCTCGACACAATCTGTTTGGATTTGATTAATATAATTATTTTGGCAGATAGATGAAAAAAAATATTTTGGCTTTATACATGACAAATATAGATCGAGATAGAGAGTAGAAAAAATTATTTCTGTAGATATATTTTGATAGTCGTGTAGAATGATTACTACAAAATACCATAACCATTTTCGTCTAAAATGGCAGACAAAATTGGATATAAAAAAAGAGCCACCCAATGGGTGGCTCTTCTCTATCATAAAATAATAAGCTATTATTTTTTAATCACTTTTACTGTTTTAGAAACTTGATCCGAAGTTACTTCTACAAAGTAAGTACCTGAAGCAAATTGAGACAAATCAATTTGAGTTGTGGTAGCGTTTACTTTTTTAGCAACTACTTCTTGACCTAACATGTTGAATACTCTTACTTGTGTAATTTCATCAGCATAACTAATATTTACAATATCAGATGTTGGGTTTGGATAGTAAGTAAAATTAGCCACATCAAAAGTACCTCTGTCTAGCGTTACTGTAACAGTAACAGCTAAAGCGTTACTTCTACATGCACCCACCACTGAAACAGCATAATAAGTAGAACCATTTGTGATTTGAGTTCCGGCTACTATTGCATTTGTTCCGGCAGCTGCATCAAGTGCAGTTGGGTACCAAATAACATTTGTACCACTTACAGAGATATCTTCAATCGTTGCATCTGCAGCCACACCACCAAAAATAGCTTGAGGTGACGTACCTGTTGGTGTAGATGCTGTAGTGATCGTTACATTCACAGGAAGTCTAGAACTTTCACAACCAGCAACTGTTTGTGACACATAATAAGTTCCTGAAGCAAGTGACGCAGTAGAAGCTAAAGCAGATCCACCTGTTGAAGCAGCATACCATTGTAAACCTGAACCAGTCGCTACTAAATCAGACACAGTTGCACTTGTACAGAACGTTTGAGCTGAAGCAGAAGCAGCTGCAGTCGTATTAACTGTAACAGGTACTTGAATTCTAGGCCCTTCACATCCATTCAATGTTTGTGAAGCGTAATAGTTAGTAGTTGATAGCGTTGCTGTTGAAGCTAATGCAGAACCACCTGTAGCTGCAGCATACCATTTGATTGCAGAACCTGTCGCAACTAAGTTGGCAACGGTTGCGCTATTACAGAATGTTTGAGCTGATGCAGTTGGCAACGCCGTAACATTAACAGTAACCGCAACTGGAGTTCTTGGTCCTTCACACATGAAGCTTGTTTGAGAAACAAAGTAAGTACCCGTTACTAAAGGTGTAGTTGTGGTTAAAGCTGATCCATTTGTAGCTACATCATACCATTGCAATCCTGAACCAGAAGGAGCTAAATCTGCCACTGTACCTGCATTACAAAATGTTTGAGATGAAGCATTTGGAGCCGATGGAATAGCTATTATGGTAACCGCTACTGGCAAACGATTCACACTTTCACAACCCGCTACTGTTTGAGAAGCATAATAGGTTGTTCCCGTTGTTAATCCTACAACAGACAATACTGGAATTTGGTTACCCGCTGTTGCAGCATCGTACCATTTGATTCCTGAACCTACCGCTGAAAGATTGGTCATGTTTGCAGTTCCACAAAAGTCTGCAGTAGTACTTCCTGTTGGAGCCGCTGGTTGATTTACACTTACTACTACAGAAGCAATAGAAGAACAACCATTTGCATTTGTACCTTTGATATAATATGTACCTGCAACTGCAGCAGCTGGAGTAGCATAACTAGTAGTCGCTGCTGAATCAGTAAAATACGTATAAGTCAATCCTGTATCAGATCCTGTTGTTACTGCAGATGCAGTCAAATCAACCGTACTTGGATAACAAACTGTTGCTGGAGCTAGGGTTGTAACTATTGGTAACGGATTAGAAGTTACAATTACATTTTGAGTTGCACTACAACCTGTTGTGGGATTAGTAGCTACAACAGCATAAGTTATTGAACCACTTGTAGTTAATGTAGTTGAGCCCGAAGCTGTAGTTAATGCAGGAGTAGTATTCCATGACCAATTGTATTGGCTTGAAACATTTGTAACAACCTGACCACCAAACACAATATTTAAACGGTTAGTACTCAAACTCGCGCTGTTAGATGCATTTGTTGAAGTGTATGCAACCGTATTATTTGTTGTTGCAGTATAATAAGTTACAGAATTATTATATGCATCAGCTCCGTTATGAACTAAATCAACAATAATATTAGAAGTCCCGTCCCATACATAAGGGGTTGAAAATGGGATTGTTTGAAGTCCGCTTGCCGTATGCGTATACGTTTGAGAAGGATATACAGTTGTATACGAAGTTGTAGATTCAAAAGTAGTCAATGCAGATAAAGAAGTAGAACCCATTTTCACAACGAAACCGCTATTAGTTGCACCATCACCTAATGTTGTAATATTAAAAGCCATTGAAGTAATATTTCCGGCTCTCAAACCAGATGCTTGCAATTCTGCAGCAGTATAAACAGTTTGCATTCTATAAGAAGGCCATCTGTTACAAAACGCTGTTGGCTGAGAAGTTGGACTAGTTAACGTAGTTCCTGTTCCTATAGTAGCAGTACCTGGAGCAATAGAAATAATTGAAGCATCCAAATTAATTGTACTACCCACACAGGCCAACGATGGACTAGCTGTAGCAGTTGTAATTGCTGGCAAAGGATTAACGTTTACAACAACTGTATTGGTTGTTTGACAACCTCCATCAACAGCTGAAACTGTATAAGTAAATGTTCCTGCTGATGTAGGAGTAATTGTTAAAGATGCCCCACTCTGTGAGGTCTCTACTCCACTTCCTGAAGTAGACAACCAAGAATAGGTATAATTTTGAACAGGCGAAGTTGCACTGTTTGCAGACGTTAAGGTAACACTTTGACCCAAACAAACAGTTGACAATGAAGATACAGCAGAAATTGCATCTGGAGCACTTACAGTTACAGTCACAGCAACACGTGAACTTTCACAAGAAGTTGTTGGATTTACAACAGAAACATAAAATGTTTTTGTCGCACTAACTTGGGAAGTATAAGTAGTAGAAGTAGTAGATTGTAATGCTACCCCACCTGAAGCTACATCATACCAATTAAAAACTGGCGAAGTAAAAGCATTGGTATCCGCTACGCTCGCAGATGGAATTTGAGTCCCACATTGTAAGGAACTTGATCCCGTTGGAGCTGATGGTAGTGGGTTTGGAGTTACAGTTACCGTATTTGACACTGAACAAGTACCTAAAGTTGCAGTTGCAGTATAGGTTTGTGATGTTGTTGATTTTGTGTAAACTAAAACATTTGATTCACCTGAATAAGGAACTGTTGCTGCTGCATCAGTATACAAATCAGTTGATGGTGACCAAGAAAATACCGGTTGGATTGGTGGTATAAACGTAAGAATTGTACCTGAAGGAATATTTGTAGTATTCACAGATGTATTTTCAGTACTAGTAGATATTGTTGAGGTATTGATTGGTGAAAGTGGAGAAACACTAATAAAATTACCAACTGCACCTGAAATACCAATTGTAGAACTAGGTGATGATAATGCTGCACTTTGAGTACCATAATTAAACTGAATAGTACCATTTTCGTACAATAATGCTTGCATATTGATAGTTGGATTGGTAGTACTACCACTACCTGCAACGTGTAATCCAGTCCATTGAACAGTTAGAACTCTATTTGGAGCTGTTCCGGTAGTGCTATAAATTATAGTACCACCTACAGTATTGTTGTCATCCCACAAAGGTGAAATTACATTTGCATTGGAAGCTAAAGCATTAGAAGAAAGGCCTGTTAATGCAGCAGTAGTATTACCTAGTAATAATAACCCATTCGTAGAAGCAGCAAATACTGTTTGATTTGATCCATTATATGGAAATGAAAATCCTATTGGCAAATTACCTACACCGCTATCATCCGTTGTTGCGGTTGTTAAAGCTGTTCCAGTAATTGCAGAATAAGTACCTGTTGAACCTGAGAATCCATAAGCAGACACACTTGAATTAACAGTACCACCATTAGCAGTTAATGAAGTGATACCACCGTCACAAATCGAAGTTGGATTTTTTTGGATGGTAATTGTATTTGGCGCAACACTTACGGTTACAGCAACCGTACTTGTAGAAGAACAACCTTCTGCACTTACACCGGTTACGGTATAAGTAGTATTTACAGTTGGACTTGCAGTTACACTAGATCCTGTTGTAGTAGCTAAACCAGTTGCAGGAGACCAGCTGTAGGTAGCTCCACCTGTTGCAGTCAAACTTGTACTTGTTCCAGAACAAATAGTTACCGCAGAGGAAGCCACAATCGTTGGAGGCGCTACAGTAGTAAATGGACTTGTTGTAGTTGTGTCAACAGAACCTGCTGGATTTGTAATAATAACTCCACCACTAACAACACCAACAGGAATAGTAACTGTTAAACTAGTTGTTGAACTTGAAGTAATAACACCTGGCAAATTGATACCCGTTGAACCATTAAACAACACTGAAGTAACAGTATCTAAACCAGTTCCTGTAAAAGTTACTGATTGGCCTCCGTTGGTACAAAGTACTGAAGGTGTAAAACTAGTCACAGATGGCGCAACAATTACTCCATTAGACCATTCGTCAGCACCAATATCTGGCGTTGACACATCTCGTACATCTCCATCAATATCTGTAGTATAACCAGATATTACTTGTCCAAAAGAACCTGCTAAGTTTAAAGCGCCTGATTCAAAATGTAAAAACGTAGCATCTGAGCCTGTTGTACTTGCAAAAGTAGGGTTTTGAGATTTTGAATTGGTTTCTCTTGTACTTACACGTATTTGGAAAGTTGATAGTCCAGCATCTATATTGGTACCATCAGTATATACACCACTTGTTCCAAAGAATAAATTATTATTTGAAGTGTTTGCATAGTTTAATAAATCTGTTGCTGCACTTCTTCTAAAAGCAACCGCTAAACCAGTTCCAGAAGCACTCGATGCATTAACAATTATGTTATTACGCATATCTAAAGCTGCAGTTGTTGCGGTAGCGCTATAGGTATGAAAAATACCTGTAGATCCAAAGTTTGCACCCGAAGAAATTGAATTCAAACGAATCGTATTATTGTAAACTTTAAGTGTTGATAAAGCAGTAGATGAAGTAATATTAATACCTCTAATAACGTCGTTACCTGAAGCTGCAGTTGCGCGCAAATCACCAACAATATTATTGTACGTGTTTATATTTAAACCTCCAGATATTACAATCCCGTTTACAGTTGAACCTGCATTTGTACCTAATAAATTGTATATTTTATTTTGATATACATTTGTTGTAGCACCACCACCAATACTTAAAGCATTAACTGCTGCTGCACCAGTAGAAGACAATGTGTGAATTACGTTGCTATTAATATTTATAGTAGTTGATGCATTGGAACAAGATAATCCTGTAACTGAGCCACCTGTAGCAGTAGATGATAAGTTGTTAATCGTATTATTAGCAATTGTTAAAGCTGTTCCACTTGCAGTAGACCCAATATTTACACCTGTAATATTTCCTTGTCCAGTAATATTAGTAACACTATTATTTGAAACATTTGAAGTTCCACTAAAATATGTAAAGTTCATTACTGTTATTGAACTTGTTCCTCCTGTCAAGTTATTAAATGTGTTACCTGTAATAGTCTTAGCAGAAGCAGTCCCTCCATCTGTATTATTAAATCCAGTTATTCCAGTGGCACCTGTAACTGTAACATTTGAAAAATTATTATTCAAATAATTAGCAGTCGTTCCAATTACAGAAGAACCGTTAGTAGAACTAAAAGTAACCGTACCTCCTGCACCCGTTTTATTAAACCCAGTAACAACAGTATTGTTATTAAGATTGGTTGTCCCAGCAGCTGGCATGGTAAAACTATGACTAATAAAAGTAAAACTACCCGTTGTATTACTAGTAATGTTAGTAAAACTATTATTAGTAATATTAGTAGTTAAATTGGTACTTGAAATAGTAATTAAATTTACCGAACCCGATGCAGCTGAAGAGTAACCCGCTGCTGTAAAATTATTATTAGTAACATTTAATACACTAGTTGCACTAGCAGATCCAGAAGGATAAGTAATACCATTAATACTACCCGATAAATTACCACTAGTTAATGCTAAAGTATTATAGTTGATACTATTCGTAAAGGTAGTTGTAGGAGTGTTTGATGCTGCAGGAATCTGAATTCCATTTAATGTGCCTGCCGTAACCCCACCATTAGATGATGTTAAACTATTGTATGAAATATTAAATCCAATTGAATTACGAACCAATATACCATTGACAGTTCCAGACACATTAGCATAACTTGAAAAAGTACCCGTTCTTCCGAAATCAGTAATTGTATTACCTGTAGTTGATGAAGAACCTCCAATATCAATTCCTGTATTATGATCTACAGCAGCAGTTGGACCTACAACTAAAATACCAATATTTGTATTACTAATGCTATTTCCATACACTTTTAAACCACTGTTTCCTCCTGCAGATGTTGTAGCGGTTGCAGAAGTAGTTGCAGTAGTTGCGCTATGTGTAGAGTTACTATAAATACCAAACGTATTTTGATACGCTTTATTTAACGTAATTGTGTTATTTTGAATAGTACAGTTTTGTGCTCCATTTGTTGTAGTTGCATATAATAAAGCTACACCCCATTCTGTCATGGTGTTAGTACCAGCGGCAATGTCTGTAGAACCAGGTGTAAATACACGTTCATTCATAATGAAATTTTGTATCGTAATCCAATCTCCTCCAATAATTTTGAAAATGGCATCATAAAGTAAACCTGCCGTTTGGGAAGGTGCCGTTACCGTAAAACCACCACCATTTATGGTAATAGTATTTGAAGACGTTCCAGACTTGGTTATACTATAACCACCCACAGGAGCCGTCTCATTGGCAGTTAATGTGATTTCAACTGGACTCGTAATTGTAGCAGTATTCAATGCGGTGATAGCATCTGCTAAAGTAGCATAAGTTGGTGCTAATCCTGAACCACTGTTCGTGGTTACTTGCGCATTACTTTGCATAAAACAAAACAACGCAATAAACACCGTTACAAACGAAAGCCAGTTTCTTTTTGTAGCCGTATACGAAGTGCCCTCTTGTATTTGAGAATGTATTGAAGTAGTAGTATTACACGCTTCAACTGAATCGTAATTATTATTCATAAATTTATTTTTTGGTTACTTAATAATTTATAAAAATAATAAAAAAATGATACAAACTTTATTTTTTTTATTTTTTATCCTAAAAATCAAAATGTTAGCTCATTTTCGATTAAAACAGTACCGGCTTGCGTGAAGGATCGTAGCGAAAAGACCACAGGCACTTGTAGCGCTAGCGGAGGGTGGCGCGGACTTGCAGCGGAGAGCCTGACCCCGTTAGAAGAAAAAATCCATTTTAAAAAAACATTTGTAAACGGGGGCACGCCAAAAAAAAACCGCTCGATAAAGAGAGGTAGTTTCTTTTATTTATGCTTGACCAGCTGGGCCAAAATTCATAGGAATGTGCGGCTGCTCGGATTCTTTGATTTCGCCATGAGCCGATTCAAATCGGTGGATGTTTTCACCCAATGCTTTGAGCAATCGTTTGGCGTGTTGCG
>JAGNYR010000001.1:0-7548 GCA_017984835.1 Flavobacterium sp.
CCAAATTCTATTTTTTTTAGGTCTTCGGGGATGTGATTGATGAAATCGTTCAGAATTTTTTTTGTAAATTCTTGATTGATGTTTTCATTCGCGTATACTTTCGCTAAGTTGTAGTGAATTGCCATTATTTTACTTGAATTCTAAACATTCGGTTGTTTTCTAAAAAGCCTTCCAGCACGTCTTTCGGTTGCACAGCACTAACACCTTCTGGAGTGCCTGTAAAAAGAATATCTCCTTTTTTCAGGGTGAAATATTGGGAAACATGAGCAATTAATTCGTCAATTTTCCAAAGCATCAAACTGGAATTTCCAATTTGAACTGATTGACCGTTTTTCTTTAATTCAAAATGAATCGAATTGACATCTGAAAATTGATCTTTGTGAACAAAATCACTGATAACACTAGCTCCATCAAAAGATTTAGCTTTTTCCCATGGCAATCCTTTTTCTTTTAATTTGGATTGTAAATCGCGGGCAGTAAAATCGATTCCTAATCCAATTTCGTCATAATAACTTGCCGCAAACTTGGCGTCAATATATTTTCCGACTTTATTGATTTTAACTAACAATTCGATTTCATGGTGCACATCGTTTGAAAACTCCGGAATAACAAAAGGATGTTGCTTCAATAATATGGATGAATCAGGTTTTAAAAAAACAACCGGTTCGTCGGGTCTTTCGTTTTTTAATTCTTCGATGTGATTGGCATAATTTCTACCGATACAGATGATTTTCATTTGAATCTAACTTAAATTATTTGGTATTCAGTTTTCGTAATTTGATCGCAGTAAGTACCTTTTTGGTATACAATGGAAAATCAGCATTTTGGATCCATCCATAATATCCAGGTTCTTTGTCTAAAACCTCTTCAACTAACAGTCCTTTGTTTTTTCCAAACGTAAAAATTTCTTTGCCTTCTGCATTCATTGCAATAAATCCAGCAAAATCAACTGATTTTTTTCGTGTGGTATATTCTGACAATTGCTTGATGTCGTTTTCCAAATCGGGATAACGATCCAATTGTGCTTTTAATATTTCATAAGTAGCCATAGTGTCTGCTTCTGCAGAATGGGCGTTTTCCAAATTTTGATTGCAATAAAATTTGTACGCAGCGCTTAAAGTTCGCTCTTCTTTCTTGTGAAAAATAGTTTGCACATCAACAGAAACTCGATTTTTCATGTCAAAATCGACCCCTGCTCGCAACAATTCTTCTGCTAGTAACGGAATGTCGAAACGATCAGAATTAAAACCTCCCAAATCGGAGTCTTTCATCATGGTGTAAATCACAGATGCGAGTTCTTTAAAAGTAGGTTCATTGGCTACTTTTTCATTGGTAATTCCATGAACCGCGGTCGTTTGAGGCGGAATTGGAATGGTAGGGTTGACCAGCCAAGTTTTGCTTTCGGTAGTTCCGTTTGGGAATACCTTGAAAATTGAAATTTCGACAATTCTATCTTTAGCGACTTCAATGCCGGTTGTTTCAAGATCAAAAAAACAGATGGGTCTATTGAGTTTTAATTCCATGGAATGTTTTTATTAAGGACAAATATAAAATTTTGACGCTTTAATTGTATTAAATTATAGAAAAGTTATGAGCAAAAAGAAACCCTTTCGTTTTGAAATCTCAAAACAGAAAGGGTTCTTATGTGATGATTTGGATTTATACTTCCGTATTTGGGTCAAAAGCTTCTAAATATTCAGCTACACGTTTTACAAAACTACCGCCAAGTGCACCATCTACAACGCGGTGGTCGTAACTGTGCGATAAAAACATTTTTTGACGAATTCCAATAAAATCGCCTTCTGGAGTTTCAATGACAGCAGGTACTTTTCGGATAGCTCCTAAAGCCAAAATTCCTACTTGCGGTTGGTTGATGATTGGCGTTCCAAAAACACTACCAAAAGTACCCACATTGGTTACCGTGTACGTTCCGCCTTGAGTATCGTCTGGTTTTAATTTACCTGCTTTGGCTCTGTTGCCTAAATCATTTACGGCTTTTGCCATGCCCACTAAGTTCAATTGGTCGGCATTTTTAATTACCGGTACAATCAAATTACCGTTAGGTAGTGCAGCAGCCATTCCTAAATTGATGTTTTTCTTTTTGATGATGTATTCGCCGTCCACAGAAATATTCATTCCTGGAAAATCTTTCAAAGCTTTTGCTACAGCTTCCATGAAAATAGGAGTGTAGGTTAGTTTTTCGCCTTCTCTTTTTTCAAATTGATTTTTCACTTTGTCTCTCCATTTCACGATGTTAGTAACATCTACCTCAATAAATGATTGAACATGTGCAGATGTTTGAAGTGAGGCTGTCATGTAGCCCGAAATCAACTTTCGCATTCTGTCCATTTCAATGATTTCGTCACCTCCATTTACAGAAACGGGAGCTGCCATGGTACTGGTATTAGATGCTGCTGGGACAGGTTGCGTTTTTGGAGCCTGTGGCGTAGCAACTTGTGTACCTTTCGTGTTGATGTAGTTTAGAATGTCTTCTTTTGTCACTCTACCTTCTTTTCCCGTTCCTGAGATAGCATCTAATTCAGATAGGCTGATGCCTTCAGCTGAAGCAATATTTTTCACCAAGGGTGAATAGAATTTTTCTGAACCAGAAAAATCGGTAGGCGTGATCGTTTCTTTGACTTGTTCGATTGTTTTTTCAATTTCGGCAACGGCTACAGGTTCGGTTTTCACTTCTTTTACGGCAGTATTTGCTGAACTCGCCTCGGTTTCAATGATGGCAATTGTTTGTCCAACTTGTACTAAGTCGTCTTTTTGAAAAAGTTTTTCAACTAAAACACCCGACACTTCGCAAGGTACTTCGCTGTCCACTTTGTCTGTTGCAATTTCAAGTACAGCTTCATCCATAGCAATGGTGTCGCCAACTTCTTTTAACCAATTGGTAATAGTAGCTTCCGCTACGCTTTCTCCCATTTTTGGAAGTTTCAACTCAAACTTTGCCATATATTTAAACTAAGGTTATGTTTTTTTATTCTTGTTGCAAAATTAATAAAAGAAATCACGTTTTACATGTTTTATGATAAAATTATCACCTCTCCTTTGTCATCGCTATGATTGCTCCCAATTAAAAAATCATTTTGGAAGGATAGAATTTTGTACTTGCATGGAAAAGAAGTACATTCTTCCATCAGTGTAATCATGGATTGGTAGGATATATAGTTTAGATCAAAAATGATTTCAGTAGGAGCGACGGCTCCTTTTTTTAACTCCTTTTTCAATTTTTCTATGCTATGAATCGAGACGCATTTTTTGTTCAATTGGCTCGATATTTTTAGTTCAATGTCTTTATTTTCAGAATAAAGGAAATAGTTTTCCGGAATTGACTTATGGATTTTGTTGTGCTGTATTAACTTTTTAAGGGCAAATAATTGGATCCCAATATGCATCATCAAAGTAAAGAATACGGACTTTTTAAAATGTTTAGTATAGAAGAAAGTCATTGCTTCTTGGAATCGTTTCATGAAAAGAACGTCTTTATGGGTGCTTTCTCCTTTGTAATGAATTACGGTGGTTTCGGCAAAATAAAAATTATCTTTTCCTTCTTTTAAGGCTAAATAACTCAAATCAATATCATCTGAATACATGAAGCAATTTTCATCAAACCCACCCATATCGATGTATAATTGCCGTTTCATGAGCATAAACGCACCCACTAAAATCGCCACTTTTGATGTTTGATCAACCGCAACATGTTGGGCATAGTATTGATTGAACCATGTAGAGGATGGAAATAATTTGTACAATCCTATTACTTTGGTAAATGCTATCCACGGTGTTGGAATTCCTCTTTTTGATTCGGGCAAAAAATGTCCAGAGCCATCTATGAGTTTACATCCTACGATGCCTAGATTTTTTTGTGATTCGGCAAATGAAAGTATTTTTGTAAAAGTGTCTTCCGCAACAACCGTATCAGGATTTAAAATACAGATGTATTCTCCTTTCGCTTTTGCAACACCTATATTATTTCCTTTTGGAAACCCGACATTGTCTTCATTCTTTATGAACAAAACATCCGGAAATCGATCGTGCATCATCTCGCAGCTACCATCAGAGGAAGCATTATCAACTACAATTATTTCTGCATCAAGATCCTGAATGGCTTTTTGCACACTCAGTAAACTTGTTTCGAGAAAATAACGCACGTTATAATTTAATATGACAACAGATAATTGCATTCTACAAATATAAATGGAAAAAATGAATATTGGCAAATAAATACCGAGTAACGCATGTTGAATTTCGTTTGTTTTTTATTACCCTAAAAATCAATTTTATCTTAAAACAAAACCCTATTTTTGCAAAAAAAATAACAGTCTCGTGAATTACCTTTCAGTAGAAAATATAAAAAAATCGTTTGGAGAACGCACCTTATTCGAAAACCTATCGTTCGGAATAAATAAGGACCAAAAAATTGCCTTTATTGCCAAAAACGGTTCGGGTAAAACCTGCATCATGAAAATCCTCAATGGGGAGGATCAGCCAGATACAGGGCAAGTGGTGGTTCGAAAGGATATTAACATTGCTTTTTTGTCTCAGGTGCCCAATTTACAAGATGAATTGACTATTGAGGAAAGTATTTTTGCTTCGGATAATGAAATACTAAAAGTCATTGAGCAATATGAAAAAGCCCTCGAAAATCCAGAAGACGAGGAGCAATACCAGAAAGCATTTGATCGAATGGATTTGTTTAACGCATGGGATTTTGAAACGCAATTCAAACAAATTTTATTTAAATTAAAACTGGAAGATTTTAAATTAAAAGTTAAAAACCTTTCGGGTGGGCAAAAGAAAAGGTTGTCATTAGCCATTATTTTGATCAATCGTCCCGATTTATTGATTTTGGACGAACCTACCAACCACCTCGATTTGGAGATGATTGAATGGTTGGAAAGTTATTTTGCAAAAGAGAACATCACTCTTTTTATGGTTACGCACGATCGTTTTTTCTTGGAACGTGTTTGCAATGAAATCATTGAACTAGATAACGGTAAGTTATACCAATACAAAGGAAACTATTCGTATTATTTAGAAAAGAAAGAAGAACGAATCACCTCTGAAAATGCGAGTATCGACAAGGCTCAAAATCTCTTTGTAAAAGAATTGGCATGGATGCGCCGTCAACCTAAGGCAAGAACTACGAAGTCCAAATCAAGACAAGATGATTTCTATGTTATCAAAGAAAAAGCTGAAAGCAGAAGAAAAGAAAATAAAGTAGAGCTCGAAATTAACATGGAGCGCATGGGAAGCAAAATCATTGAGCTTCACAAGATTTCGAAGAAATTCAACGATAAGATCATATTAAATAATTTTAGTTACGATTTTCAACGCGGTGCTCGTATAGGTATTATCGGGAAAAATGGAACGGGTAAGTCTACTTTCTTGAATTTGTTAACTCAAACCATACCTGCCGATTCGGGCAAAGTAGTGGTGGGAGAAACCATCAAAATTGGGTATTATACGCAAAGCGGAATCAATCCAAAACCAGGTCAAAGGGTGATTGACATCATCAAAGAGTTTGGAGAGTACATTCCGTTGGCCAAAGGACGCATCATTTCGGCATCGCAATTGTTGGAACGATTTTTATTTGACAGCAAAAAACAATATGATTTTGTTGAAAAACTATCCGGAGGCGAATTAAAACGTTTGTATTTATGTACCGTGCTAATTCAAAACCCTAATTTTCTTATTCTTGATGAGCCAACCAATGATTTGGACATCATTACGCTCAACGTTTTGGAAAGTTTCTTGCTAGATTATCCGGGATGTTTATTGGTTGTGTCTCACGACCGTTATTTTATGGATAAAATTGTAGATGATTTATTGGTTTTCAGAGGTCAGGGTGTAGTGGAAAATTTTCCAGGTAACTATTCTGATTTTAGAGCGTATGAAGACAGTGCTGAACCGAATAAAGACGATGCCAAAGAAAAAGTGAATTGGAAACAAGCCAAAACTATTTCTGCAGGGCTTAATTTTAATGAACAAAAAGAATTCAATAAAATTGAAAAAGAAATTAAAGATTTAGAATTCCAAAAAAAGCAAATTGAACAATTGTTTTCAGATGGAAAAGTTTCTGATGATGCGATCGAAAACAAAGCAAACGAACTGCAAAAAATCATCCAAACCCTTGAACAAAAAGAAGAACGTTGGTTTGAACTTTCAAGTAAAATGGAGTAATTTTTATATGTTACTTTGAGAATACGATGAGACACCTTGTGCAGCAAATAAAATCCTACCTACATTTCCTTTGGGAATCCACTAACCAACACGGAGTTCACTCGCCATTTGTGTTTAGTCTGATTACAGAATGTTTATACAGCGCTAACCAGTTTAAAGTCACAGACCTTCTTCCGTTTCATACAAAAAAACACAAAACCATCCATCGATTGCTGCACTATTTCAATGAATCGAACCCAGAAATTGTAGGTTTTCAACAGGAGTCCAAAGTTACTTCCAACAAAGTAAAATATATCGATTTGGATATTTGCATTCAAAATAACATTCAAATCGAAACGCTACTAGACAAATCAAACAATGATACGTGTTTTATTTTTGACCATATTCATACCAACCGTTTCAATGAATGCCTTTGGAAATCTCTGGTTCAGCATCCTGCATTTACCGTTACGATGGATACCTATGCTCTCGGAATTGCCTTTATTCGAACCGAGCAAAAAAAAGAACATTTTGTGATTCGAAATTAATTTGTAACAAAAACCAATAGAAAGCTACATATATTCTTAAATTTGTAAACATAGAAATCGTTACAACCTATAAAATTCATTCATCATGGCACAACCATTAATCGACATATCCAATATCAAACGTGATTTTGCATTAGGTACCGAAACAATCCATGTACTTAAAGGAATCGATTTACAAATCAATAAAGGAGAATATGTTGCGTTGATGGGACCGTCGGGTTCAGGAAAATCGACACTGATGAACCTTTTGGGTTGTTTAGACACACCCACTTCAGGATCTTATATACTGAATGGAAAAGATGTTTCTAAAATGAATGATGATGAGCTTGCCGAAATTCGAAACAAAGAAATCGGATTTGTTTTCCAAACTTTCAACTTATTGCCAAGAACGACTGCGCTAGATAACGTAGCACTTCCAATGGTGTATGCAGGATATTCTAAATCTGAGCGTAACGAACGCGCAACCGAAGTGCTTACACAAGTTAATCTTGCTGACCGAATGGATCACCAACCCAACCAACTTTCGGGAGGTCAACGTCAGCGTGTGGCTGTTGCAAGAGCTTTGGTAAACAAACCTTCGATCATTCTTGCCGATGAACCTACCGGAAATCTTGATAGTAAAACATCTGTTGAAATCATGGGGCTTTTTGGGGATATCCATGCCAATGGAAATACGGTTATTCTTGTGACCCACGAAGAAGACATTGCTGCTTATGCACACCGCGTAATCCGACTTAGAGACGGAATCATCGAAAGTGATACCATCAATCCGAATATCGCAAAATAATTTTTTCTTAGTAAGAAGCACACATAGGATTTCAGTACTTTT
>JAGNYR010000001.1:7648-10877 GCA_017984835.1 Flavobacterium sp.
ATAGACGTTCTTAAATTTTAACTAAAAATAATTCATTTTTTACTTGACTTTTTCAGTATTAAATTTATTTTTGCACAAACTAAAACCTGACAGAAGATGTATTGGACATTAGAATTAGCATCTTATTTGAGCGATGCACCGTGGCCTGCAACCAAAGACGAACTTATTGATTACGCTATTAGAGCAGGAGCTCCATTAGAAGTAGTTGAAAACCTACAATCTATTGAAGATGAGGGGGAAATATATGAGTCAATGGAAGAAATATGGCCAGATTATCCAACAGACGAAGATTATCTTTGGAATGAGGATGAGTATTAAAAAAAATAAAAAATTACAACTGAAAAAAAGTCTCCAGAGAGGCTTTTTTTTTGTTTAATTTTGCATACCGTTATAAAACATAAATTCATACCTATATGAGTATCATAAATAGCATACTTAAAGCATTTGTTGGAGATAAATCTCAAAAAGATATTAAGGCAATCCAACCACTTATTGCAAAAGCTAAAACATTCGAACCAGCTTTGTCTGCTTTGTCTCACGATCAACTGAGAGCAAAAACAGCCGAGTTCAAATCAAAAATACAAGCTGCTAGAGCCGATAAAGATCAAGCTATTGCATCTAAAAAAACGGAAGCTGAAAATACTTCAGATATCGATGCAAGAGAAGAATTGTATAATGCTATTGATGCCCTTGAAAAAGAAGCGTATGAAATTTCCGAAAAAGTTTTGATGGAAATCCTTCCTGAAGCTTTTGCAGTAGTGAAAGAAACAGCAAAACGTTTTAAAGAAAACAGTACAATTACCGTAACAGCCTCTGAAAAAGACCGTGAATTATCTGCAACTAAACCGTATATCACGCTTGTAGGAGAACAGGCCAATTGGGCGAACACATGGAATGCCGCTGGGAAAGAAATTACCTGGGACATGATTCACTATGATGTACAACTTATAGGTGGTGTGGTATTGCATCAAGGTAAAATTTCAGAAATGCAAACGGGTGAGGGTAAAACATTGGTCGCAACCCTTCCTCTTTATTTGAATGCACTTACAGGAAACGGAGTCCATTTGGTAACCGTAAACGATTACCTTGCCAAACGTGATAGCTCTTGGAAAGCGCCCTTATTCGAATTTCATGGTATGACTGTTGATTGTATTGACAACCACCAGCCCAACTCTGACGCACGAAGAAAAGCGTATGAAGCGGACATTACCTATGGTACAAACAACGAATTTGGTTTTGATTATTTAAGAGATAACATGGCTAATTCTCCTGAAGAATTGGTTCAAAGAAAACACAACTACGCCATTGTAGATGAGGTCGATTCAGTATTGATTGATGATGCAAGAACACCATTAATTATTTCGGGTCCGGTTCCAGATGGTGACCGACACGAATTCAATGAATTGAAACCAAAAATTGAAAACTTAGTCAATCTTCAGCGTCAATTGGCAAACGGATTTTTGGCGGAAGCTAAAAAATTAATCAAAGAAGGGAATACAAAAGACGGTGGATTTCAATTGCTAAGAGCTTACAGAAGTTTGCCTAAAAACAAAGCTTTGATCAAGTTTTTAAGTGAAGAAGGAATCAAACAATTGCTTCAAAAAACCGAAAATCAATACATGCAAGACAACAACCGCGAAATGCACAAAGTGGATGAAGCTTTGTATTTTGTGATTGAAGAAAAAAACAACCAAGTAGAGTTAACGGATAACGGGATCAAATTTTTATCACAAGATACCGACGATTTGTTTTTTGTGCTTCCGGATATCGGAACTGAAATTGCCAATATTGAAAAGCAAAAATTGGATAAAGATGCAGAGGCGGAAGCAAAAGAAAAATTATTTCAAGATTTTGGTGTAAAAAGTGAGCGTATACATACTTTAACGCAACTATTGAAAGCGTATTCGCTTTTCGAAAAAGATGTTGAATACGTCATCATGGATAACAAAATCATGATTGTCGATGAGCAAACGGGTCGTATCATGGACGGTCGTCGTTATTCGGATGGATTGCACCAAGCCATTGAGGCCAAAGAAAATGTAAAAATTGAAGCGGCTACTCAAACCTTTGCCACCATTACACTTCAAAATTACTTCAGAATGTACAGTAAACTTGCCGGAATGACAGGAACTGCAACGACTGAAGCGGGAGAATTTTGGGAAATATATAAATTAGATGTAGTTGAAATTCCAACCAATAGAGGCATTTCTCGTCAAGATAAAGAAGATTTGATCTACCGTTCGGTACGTGAAAAATTCAATGCGGTGATCGAAGATGTTACACAATTGTCTGCCGCTGGAAGACCTGTGTTAATCGGAACCACTTCGGTTGAAATTTCAGAATTGTTGAGTAGAATGCTGAAAATGCGTGGTGTAAATCACAACGTATTGAATGCAAAAATGCACAAACAAGAGGCTCAAATTGTAGAAGAAGCAGGAAAGCCAGGAGTGGTGACTATTGCAACAAATATGGCGGGTCGTGGAACCGATATCAAGCTTACACCAGAAGTTAAAGCTGCAGGTGGTTTAGCTATTGTGGGAACTGAGAGACATGATTCGAGACGTGTAGACCGTCAGCTTAGAGGTCGTGCAGGTCGTCAAGGAGATCCAGGAAGTTCACAATTTTATGTTTCATTAGAAGATAACTTGATGCGTTTGTTTGGTTCCGACAGAGTGGCAAAAGTTATGGACCGAATGGGACTAAAAGAAGGTGAAGTTATCCAACATTCGATGATGACTAAATCGATCGAAAGAGCGCAGAAAAAAGTAGAAGAGAACAACTTTGGTACACGTAAACGTTTGTTAGAATATGATGACGTTATGAATGCGCAAAGAGAGGTTGTTTACAAACGTCGTCGTCATGCTTTGCATGGAGAACGTTTGAAATTGGACATCGCTAATATGATGTATGATACCTGTGAATTGATTGTCAGCGAAAACAAAATGATGAATGATTTCAAAAATTTTGAATTTGAATTGATTCGTTATTTTGCAATCACTTCTCCTTTCAGTGAAAGTGAGTTTGCGAAGTTATCAGAAATGGAGTTAACGGGTAAAATTTACAAAGCGGTATTGGATTATTACACCGAAAAAACGGCTCGAAGTGCTCGTGAAGCTTTTCCTATCATTCAAAATGTCTTTGAAAACGAGAACAATCAGTTCGAACGAATTATTGTACCATTTTCAGACGGAATAAAATCGTTGAACGTCGTTACCAATTTAAAGAAAGC
>JAGNYR010000001.1:10977-48002 GCA_017984835.1 Flavobacterium sp.
TTACTAAGTTTTGCCTTATTTTTTATTGTGGCTCGTTTTTTAATTGCATCTTATACAGGTTTAACAGGATTTTGGATTCCGATTACGGCCTTTGTGGTAGGTACTATTTTGGCGCCGCAATTTCAGGCTATTCAAACAAACGAAGGAGAAAAACTATTCATGAAATGGTTGTTTCTAAAAGGTGTTAAAGAAATCAAATAGGTACTTTTCCTTTTTTATGATTTTACTTTAATTTGCGCTAGGGGTAGCCGTGGAAAGCCCACAGCCCACTGTAGCGTAAGCGAAAGTTTGCGAGGACTTGAAACAAATAACCCGACCCAAAGGGTAACGCCCACTAAATTATTTAGAAGGTTTTGGGCTAATGATTTGCACGTTTTGGAATGCAATGGCGCCTTTAACTACGCCTGCAATCGTTGCTCTTAACGCATCGATGATGTGGATTTTTAGTTCGTTTTTTGGATAAATCAAACTTACTTCACGTGCAGGTTTCGGTTCTTTAAAATGACGAAGTTTTGCTTGGTCTTTTTCGTTCAAATCAAGGGTATGTAAGTAGGGAAGAAGGGTAATTCCGAGTCCTTCATTGGCAAGTTTTATGAGTGTTTCAAAACTTCCGCTTTCTAATTGAAAGTGACTTTTATCGGGATTTGAGGTGTTTTTACACAAGTTCAATATGCCGTCTCTAAAACAATGACCGTCTTGAAGCAATAATATTTCGTCGATGTTTAAATCGGATACTTCAATTTCTTTTTTGTTGTAATTGGCATTATTTTCTGGAATGTAGGCCACAAAAGGCTCAAAATACAGCACAATTTCTTTTATTTTTTCTTCGTTGAGAGGTGTTGCTGCAATAGCTGCATCGATGTGACCATTGTTGAGTTTTGTGATGATATCTTGCGTGGTTAATTCCTCAATGATCAATTTGATTTTCGGGTATTTTTTGATGAAATTATTCAAAAACATCGGCAGTAATGTAGGCATGATGGTTGGTATGATGCCAAGTCGAAATTCGCCACCAATGAACCCTTTTTGTTGGTCGACAATGTCTTGAATACGGTCGGCTTCGTTGACAATGTTTTTCGCCTGATTTACAATTTTGTGACCAATTTCGGTCAGTTGGATGGGTTTTTTAGATCGGTCAAAAATTTGAATACCTAACTCGTCTTCCACTTTTTGAATTTGCATGCTAAGTGTAGGTTGCGTGACAAAACATTTTTCTGCGGCCAATGTGAAATTCTTATATTCGGCAACGGCTAATACGTATTGAAGTTGAGTGATGGTCATAGTATCATAAATTTTGATGCAAATATAAAAACTATAAATTAAATTGATATTAAAAAGTTGTTAATAGAAACATTGTTAATTTTTTTATAATAGCTTTTTATAACGCATTGGAAAAGCTATTTTTGTCTAATGAGATTTAAGGTAGCCTTATTTTTATTTGTTTTTGTTTCTTTTCTTACAATTCCTGCAATAGTAGTTTTGTTAGAAGAGAAATCAGATATTTCTATTTTGTTATCACTTGATGATGAAGAAGTAGAAAAAGAGGTATTGGATCTTTATGTTACTTCAGAATTTCAATATTCATATGCGGCTCAATGTTTTACATACAAAAGCTCACTGCAAAAAGTAAGTAAGCAGCATACAAATTTAGACTCCATTTCACTTGATATAGTCATACCTCCTCCCAAAAGGGTTTAGTATTTATAGAAACGGCATAGTTTCCTGTGCACAATTTTACGGTATTAAATTATTATTTGGTTATGACAAAAAAAACAAATCTTTTTTCAAACCTTAAATCTGATTTTGCATCTGGTTTAGTGGTTTTTTTGGTGGCACTTCCTTTATGTTTAGGAATAGCGTTGGCTTCGGGTGCCCCACTTTTTTCAGGAATTATTTCAGGAGTAGTAGGCGGAATTGTAGTTGGCTATCTGAGTCAATCTCATTTAAGTGTTTCTGGACCTGCTGCAGGGCTTACCGCAATTGTATTGGTTGCCATTACGGATTTAGGCACTTTTAATGCATTTCTATTAGCAGGAGTGATTGCTGGAGTGATTCAACTCACCCTCGGATTTATCAAAGCGGGAAGTATTTCCAATTATTTTCCAAACAATGTGATTGAAGGCATGCTGGCGGGAATTGGAGTTATTATTTTTTTGAAACAAATTCCACACGCAGTTGGTTTAGATAAAGATTATTTTGGTGATTTGTCATTTTTTCAAGAAGATGGGAAAAATACTTTTTCTGAAATCATTGGGATTTTTGGTGATATGCAGTATGGATCTGTCCTCATCACCCTTGTATCATTAACCATATTATTGGTTTGGGACAAAGTAGAAGTATTGAAAAAAATTAAGTTAGTTCCTGCTGCCTTGATAGCTGTTATTGCAGGGATCTTATTAAATACTTTTTTCACTTATTATTATAGTGATTTTGCCGTTGCTAAAGAACATTTAGTGGCACTTCCTGTTCCTCAATCGATAGCTGAATTATCTGCAATGATCGTTTTTCCTGACTTTTCACAAATTGCTAATTCAAAAGTTTGGATTGTTGGGATCACAATTGCTGTAGTTGCATCGATTGAGACCCTACTTTGTATTGAGGCAGCCGATCGAATGGATGATCAAAAAAGATATACCGATACCAATGTTGAGCTTAAAGCGCAAGGGGTTGGAAACATCATCAGTTCCTTTTTAGGAGGGCTTCCGATGACTTCTGTAGTTGTGCGTACCTCCGCAAATAAAAATGCGGGTGCCAAATCTAAGTTTTCAGCGATTGTTCACGGGTTGCTATTGCTAGTGAGTGTTTTAGCGATTCCCAGTATTTTAAATAAAATTCCTTTGGCTACATTGGCTGCTATATTATTGCTTGTAGGTTATAAATTAGCAAATCCTAAAATAGTAAAGCATTTTTACCAAAAAGGGAAGTATCAATTTATTCCATTTATTGCGACTTTTGTTGCAGTGGTTGTGACCGATTTGTTGAAAGGTGTTGCGTTGGGATTAATAATTAGTATTATATTTGTTCTAAAAGGTAATTTACAGAGAGCTTACATTTTTAGAAAAGAAGAGTATCAAGATGGAGATGTGATCCATATAGATTTGGCACAAGAGGTTTCTTTTTTAAATAAAGCAGCCATTAAAAAAACTTTGATGGAAATTCCAGAAAATTCCAAAGTAATAATCAATGCCGCTGATACAGTTTATATCGCGCATGATGTGTTGGATTTGATCAAAGAATTTAAAAACATTAGGTCAAAAGAAGAAAAAATTTCTGTAAAATTGATTGGGTTTAAGAAAGAGTATAATTTAGAAAATTCAGAACCATTTAAAAACACAGTTACATTAGAACATAAATACGACGTTTTGAAACGAAAAATGGTTGAAGTAACAAAAAAATAAAACTATCATGACAGATTTTTATAAAAAAATATTAGACAATAATAAGACGTGGGTAGAAAGCCAGTTGGCTTTGGATTCGGAATACTTTAAAGATCTTGCCAAAGGACAAAGTCCCCATTTGTTATGGATTGGTTGTTCGGACAGTCGCGTTCCTGCAAATGAAATCATTGGAGCTAAACCAGGCGAAGTGTTTGTACACAGAAACATTGCCAATATGGTCGTTCATAGTGATATGAATATGTTGAGTGTGTTGGATTACGCGGTTAATGTATTAAAAGTAAAACACGTTTTAGTGTGTGGACATTATGGATGTGGTGGTGTCAAAGCAGCTATGGGAAATGATTCAATTGGAATTATTGACAACTGGATTCGTCACATTAAAGATGTATATCGCTTGCATAATGAGTACCTGGATTCTATCGAGAATGAAGAAGACAGGTTCAATACTTTTGTGGAAATTAATGTGAAAGAACAAGTCTATGATTTGGCCAAAACATCAATCGTACAATCTGCTTGGAGAAGTGGTCAAGAACTAACCTTGCATGGTTGGGCTTATGGATTGAATTCGGGTTACGTTACTGATTTGGATGTCAATATTAGTTCGAACCAAGATTTGGATGAAGTCTATCGCTTAAAATTTTAATCTTCTAAATTCTCATTAAAAGCGGAAGGTAATAATTGCGGAATAAATTTAATCAATAGAGGCAACAACAGTCCTCCACCTGGAAGTAAAAAAATAGTTAATGACGGAATGCTTTTGCAAATGTCAAGTAATTGTTTTTTTACTTTCTTTTTTTCATCCTTATTCAAATCACGTAAAGTAGATTGTGCTAACAATGACATTAATTCTTTGCTTTCTGCCAATTCTTTAGTCAATCTTGTTTTGTTTCTTTTTACCAATACTTCTACATTGTTTGAAGTTTGATCATAAAAATGTTTTACAGGATTGGAATGATTAAAATACTGAATATCAGATTGGTATTTTTTGATAAATGTATCGATTGAATCTTTGCTTTCTTTTACTTGTTCTAATGATACGCCCAGTTTTTCGGCTAACTTTTCTAAAAACAATCGTTCCTCGTGATCGACTACACCATCACTCCAAAGTGAAAGACCGGCCAAATCCAATAAATAATATTTTTCTAATGGATCTACAATGTTATGTAAGGGTAAGTCATCAATGGAAGCAAACTTACTGATGTCTTCAAATTTTGTGTACCGTGTTGAGGTTTCGAATAATTTAATGAGTAACGTATCGTTTTCAGATTTCGTGGATTTAACAGATAGCGAATACGTTACAATATTCAAGATCAATTCTTCGATTTTCTTTACGTAATTTTCAGGAATGGTTCCATTCATCAAATATTTTTGAAAGGCAAGCACATCCACAAACAAAAGCGCATTGGTAACAATAGGAGAGAAGTTCTTACTGATGATGTCTTTGTTAGTTTTGATTCGGACACCAATAATATCTTCTAATTTTTGAGATGCACTGATTTTTCCAAAGTTAAATGCAAAGTGATTCTTTGGGTGAATTTCTTCATAAAATTGAGTGACACTCTGAATAAATTTGGAGGGATCGGGCTCTCTTTTTACAAATTGAAATACTTCATAGAGAACGGATAAAAAAGCAACTTTACTGATTTCTTCCGACTTCCAATTCTCAATGGGGTAATTGTTTTTAAATGGAAATTGTACAATGTGTCCATAGACAAACCCCGTATTTCGGATGTTTTTATAAAATAAATACGTGTCATCAGACAAATCAAATTGATTTTGTTCGATGAAAAACTTATCTATCCAACCAAAAACTGAAGGGTTAATCATGTTTTTTTTACAAATCTATAAAATAAATAACTATTTTATGATACCACTGCAGGCAACTCTTCCGCCCGCATTTCCAGTTGGCTGTGTTACAAAATCATCCGCATTAGCATGCACAATCAGACCTTTGCCTAGAACGTTTTTGGTTGGATCTTCACAACCGATACACCATTCTTCGGTAGTAAGCGTAATGCTTCCGTTTCCTTTTTCGTCAACAATAAAATTGCCAATATCTCCTTTATGGTGTTCTGATTCACCCCATTTTCCATGCTTTTTAAAGGTCGGATTCCAATGCCCACCTGCCGAGCTACCATCTGCAGCTGAACAATCCGATTTTTCATGAATGTGAATTGCATGCACCCCAGGTTTCATTCCGGATAAGTTAGCTTCAAAAGTTACTTTGCCATTTTTTTCAACAAAAGAAGCTGTTCCGGAGGCCGTACTTTGACTTTTTGCTTCAAATTGTATCACTAATTTATTGTTGTCTTTGACCGCATTCGTTTTACAACCAATAATAATGGCGATGACACCCACAAGAGGAAAGATTATTTTTTTCATTTTTCTTTATTTGACGTGATAAAGTTACGCAAAATAGTAGCATGTGCTGCTTAAAATGGGCCTAAAATATTAAAACCGCACAGAAAGCTTTCCGGTGCGGTTTTTAACACAATTTAAATTAAAAGATTTGCTAGAAGCAATAACTATTTTCAGCCACCAACTTACTCGTGATGGTTTCTCTAAGTGCTACAACATTAGGCATGTTTGCATATTTGGTAAATCGACGTAAACCCATAAGCATCATTCGTTGTTCATCGCCTTCGGCAAAAGAAACAATGCCTTCTTTACCTTTTTGGGTTACAATATCGACTGCTTGGTACAAATACAATTTTGCCATCGCAATCTGTTCTTGAACATTGGTTTCGCCCTGTTTTTTAGCTAATTTTTCAGTTCGAAGAACCGTGCTTTCAGCCATGTAAATTTCAATAAGCATATCGGCAGCGGCCATTAATAATTGTTGGTGCGCTTCTAAATCGGGTCCAAATTTTTGTACGGCACCTCCAGCAACCATCAAAAAGGCTTTTTTCAATTTCCCAATCATTTCTTTTTCTTCTGAAAATAATTCGGAATAATCAGGGGTATCAAAAGAAGGAATTCCCATTAGTTCTTCTTGAACTTTCATCGCAGGACCTAATAAATCTACTTGGCCTTTCATGGCTTTTTTGATTAACATCCCCACAGATAGCATGCGGTTAATTTCGTTGGTTCCTTCATAAATACGAGCAATACGCGCATCTCTCCAGGCAGATTCCATTGGGGTATCTTCTGAAAATCCCATTCCTCCATAAATCTGAATTCCTTCATCAGCACAATGTTGGATGTCTTCAGAAACGGCCACTTTCAAGATTGAACATTCAATGGCAAATTCTTCTACTCCTTTTAATTCAGCTTCTTGGTGTGTAGTTCCTTCAGCTACGCGAATATTGATGCGGTCTTCAATTGATTTTGCCGCGCGATAAGTGGCACTTTCTCCCGCATAAGTGGAAGTTGCCATTTCGGCTAATTTTGAACGAATGGCTCCAAAACTAGCAATAGGAGTGTTGAATTGGACGCGTTCGTTTGCATAGTGAATGGCATTTGACGTTACTCGGCGTTGCGCATCTAAACAAGCAGCTGCTAATTTGATACGTCCCACATTTAAGGCATTCATGGCTATTTTAAAACCGTTTCCTCTTTCAGATAGCATGTTTTCTACAGGAACTTTCGTTTCGTTAAAAAACACTTGACGTGTAGAGGAAGCGCGAATTCCTAATTTATGTTCTTCTTCTCCAAAAGAGATGCCATTGTCTTTTGAGTTTTCAAGGATAAATCCTGTTATATTTTTATCGTCTTCAATTCGAGCAAAAACAATAAAAAGGGAACAAAACCCAGCATTGGATATCCACATTTTTTGTCCTGTAATTTTGTAATGCGTTCCATCTTCAGACAATACCGCTTTTGTTTTTCCAGAATTGGCATCACTTCCAGCGCCTGGTTCAGTTAAGCAGTAGGCACCAAACCATTCTCCAGAGGCTAATTTGGGTACGTATTTTTGTTTTTGTTCTTCAGTTCCATACAAAGTAATTGGCATCGTTCCAATACCCGTGTGCGCTCCAAAAGCTGTTGAAAACGAACCTGTGGCACCCGAAATATAATCGCAAACTAGACATGTATCAACAAATCCCATTCCCAATCCACCGTATTCTTCAGGTACGGCAATGCTCAAGAACCCCATTTCTCCTGCTTTTCGCATGGTCTCTTCGGTTAGGGCATAGTCTTTCTTTTCAAATCGGTCTTTGTTGGGCCAAATTTCTTTGTCTACAAATTCTTTCACCGATTCACGCATCATGATTTGTTCTTCCGAAAAATCTTCAGGTGTAAAGACATCTTCACATTTGGTTTCTTTTACCAAAAATTGTCCACCTCTTGTTATATCTTCCATTTTTTCTTTTTTTTAGAGAAAAGAAGAACGAAATAAGATAAAAGATCAATCCAATTTACTGATAAAACCAGTAGTCATTTTTTGGAATTCAATGATCTTATTTTCTATTTCAAATCCTTTTTCTTCAGTTATATATTTGTTTTGTATTGCAATTAATAATTGTGTTTGTAATTCGAACGAGGAACCTAAACTTATATTTAAGTAATGTGAAAAATGAATATTAGTTCTATTAGATCCTTCGGCAATATTTGATGGCATAGAGACTGCTGCACGATTCATTTGACTGGCAAGACCATAAGTTTCACTTTTTGGAAAATCGAGACAAATTCGATGAATATCAGATGAAATATCCATTGATAAAACCCAAATTTTAAGATTTTTAAAGTTATGTTTCATCTTTACTCTTTCTTCTTTTCTCTTTCCTCTTTCTTCTCTTTTTATAAAACTTCAAAAATACCCGCAGAACCTTGTCCTGTTCCCACACACATACTCACGATTCCGTATTTACTGCCTCGACGCTTCATTTCATCAAACAATTGTACCGATAGTTTGGCACCGGTGCAACCCAGCGGATGTCCTAATGCAATGGCGCCTCCATTCACGTTTACGATTTCTGGATTTAATCCTAATTCTCGAACAACAGCTAATGATTGAGACGCAAAGGCTTCGTTTAATTCGATTAAATCAATGTCATTTAATGTTAATCCGGCTTGTTTTAACGCTTTTGGGATGGCTTTCACTGGTCCGATTCCCATGATTCTTGGTTCGACACCAGCCGAAGCATAATTAACCAATCGTGCAATAGGAGTGACACCTAATTCTTTGACCATATCTTCACTCATGATCAATACAAAAGCAGCACCATCACTCATCTGTGACGAGTTACCAGCAGTAACACTTCCGTCCGCCGAGAACACAGGCTTTAAATTACCCAAGGCCGCTATGTTGGTGTCTGCTCTGGGTCCTTCGTCTTTTGAAACGATATAGTTTTTGGTTTCTTTTTTCCCATTTTCATTGATGTACGTTTGCTCTACAGTGATGGGTACAATTTGCTTGTCGAATTTACCTTCTGTTTGTGCTTTTAATGCTTTTTGGTGTGAATTAAAAGCAAATGCATCTTGATCTTCTCGTGAAATGCTATATTGTTTGGCAACAGCTTCTGCCGTTAATCCCATACCCCAGTAATAATCTTCATTTCCAGCGGCAGCAACAGCATAATCCGGAGTGGGTTTGTATCCTCCCATCGGAATGAACGACATACTTTCTGCACCTCCTGCGATAATGCACTCGGCCATACCACTTTGGATTTTGGCCGTTGCCATTCCAATTGTTTCTAGACCAGAGGCACAATATCTATTTACAGTTACTCCCGGAACATCCGTTACTTTTAGCCCCATCAATGAAATTAATCGACCCACGTTCAAACCTTGTTCAGCTTCTGGCATGGCATTTCCTACCATGACATCATCAATACGGGTTTTATCAAAATCAGGCAATTCATTCATCATAAATTGGATGGTTTCTGCAGCTAACTCATCAGGTCTTTTGAATCTAAATACTCCTTTCGGAGCTTTTCCTACGGCGGTTCTATATGCTTTTACTATATATGCTGTTTTCATACTTTAAAGTATTAAGATTGGAGTATTAAGTAGTAAGACTTATTGTTCCAATAAATTATGTTTTTTTTAATGTTTTTTGAAAGGAAAAGTTCATATTTGAAACTTCTACTAGCTGATTTATTATTGGTTGTGCTATTTCTTCTGTTATCATTTGTAATCTTTTGGCAAGTATTAATTGCGTTATCAGTTCAAAAGTTGATCCATTAGAGATTCCTAAAAATTGTATAAATTCACTATTGTGATTTCTACCGGAACCTTCTGCTATATTGGACGGAATCGAAACTGCACATTTTTTGATTTGATGTATTAAATTGTATTTCTCATCATTTGGGAGTAGTAAGGAAACATTGTACACTTCAACAGCAATATCCATTGCTTTTTGCCATATTTTAAGTTTTTCAAAATTATGCATATTACTTTCTTAATACTTAATACTCTCCTCTTAATACTAGTTTCTCAAAGGTTTTCCTTTGGTTAACATAAATTGGATTCTCTCCAGTGTTTTTCTCTCAGTGCACAAACTTAAAAAGGCTTCACGTTCGATATCTAATAAATATTGTTCGCTTACTAAGGTTGGTTCTGATAAATCACCTCCGGCCATTACATAGGCTAATTTATTGGCAATTTTTCTATCGTGTTCAGAGATGTATTTACCTGCTTGCATTTGGTCGGTTCCCACTAAGAACATTCCCAGTGCTTGTTTGCCCAATACTTTTACATCTTTTCTTTGAATAGGTTGGGTGTATCCTTGCTCTGCCATTTGCAATGCCACTTGTTTTGCAGTTGCAATTTGACGGTCTTTGTTTACTACCACGATATCTTTTCCTTTTTGTAATACGCCCATATCAAAAGCTTCATAAGCTGATGTAGCAACTTTGGCCATTCCAATGGTTAGGAAATATTCTTGCAGCACATTCAATTCGACATCGTTTTTGTGGAATAAATCGGAAGCTCGTAAAGCCATTTCTTTTGATCCACCTCCACCCGGAATCACACCTACACCAAATTCTACCAAGCCAATATAGGTTTCTGCAGCAGCAACCACACGGTCTGCGTGCATGGTCATTTCGCAACCACCACCTAATGTCATTCCGTGAGGAGCAACAATTACTGGAGTTGCCGAGTAGCGCACGCGCATCATGGTATCTTGAAACATTTTTATGGCCATGTTTAATTCGTCGTATTCTTGTTCGACTGCCATCATGAAGATCATTCCGATGTTGGCACCCACAGAAAAATTAGCACCTTGATTACCAATGACCAATCCGTTGTATTCTTTTTCGGATAAATCAATGGCTTTGTTAATGGCTTGTAAAACATCGCCACCAATGGTGTTCATTTTGGATTGGAATTCTAAATTTAAGATACCGTCACCCAGATGCTGAATCACTGCACCGCTATTACTCCATACTTTTTTGCTTTCGCGAATGTTATTCAAAATGATAAAAGCATCCTGTCCAGGTACTTTCGTTTGTGATTTTGAAGGAATGTTATAATAATAAGTAGCGCCTTCTTTTACGCTATAAAAACTAGCGTTTCCAGAAGCAATCATTTCGTTAACCCATGCTGCGGGTTCGTAACCTTCCGTTTTCATCAATTCGATTCCCTGGGCAACTCCAATGGCGTCCCAGATTTCAAAGGGTCCGTTTTCCCAACCAAATCCCGCTTTCATTGCGTCATCTATTTTGTAGAAATCGTCTGAAATTTCTGGAATTCTATTGGAACAGTAGGCAAACATAGCGGCGAAGTTTTTTCTATAAAATTCTCCTGCTTTGTCTTTTCCTTTAACTAATATTTTGAAACGGTCGATCGGTTTATCGATGGTTTTGGTTAATTCTAGGGTAGCAAAAGATGCTTTTTTAGCCGCTCTGTATTCGAGTGTGTTTAAGTCCAAGGATAAAATTTCTTTTCCTTCTTTTTTATAAAAACCTTGCCCCGTTTTACTTCCTAACCAATTTTTTTCCATCATTTTGGAAATAAAATCGGGAAGTTGAAACAATTCGTGTGCTTCGTCGTTGGGACAGTTTTCATACAATCCGTTGGCCACATGGACCAATGTATCCAGTCCAACCACATCCACGGTTCTAAAGGTTGCCGATTTTGGTCGACCAATTACGGGTCCGGTTAGTTTGTCTACTTCTTCAATGGTCAATCCCATTTCTTTGACTAAGTGAAACAAGCTTTGGATACCAAAAATACCGATGCGGTTTCCAATAAATGCGGGAGTGTCTTTCGCCACAACAGAAGTTTTTCCTAAATACTTGGAGCCATATTCTGTTAAAAAGGCAAGTACTTCAGGATTTGTTTTGGGTCCTGGTATGATCTCGAATAATTTTAAATAACGTGCGGGGTTAAAAAAGTGTGTCCCACAAAAATGTGCCTGGAAATCATCGGATCTTCCTTCGCTCATAAATTGGATTGGAATACCAGACGTGTTGGAAGTAACCAAAGTGCCTGGTTTTCTGTATTTATCGATTTGTTCGAATACTAATTTTTTGATGTCAAGGCGTTCCACAACTACTTCAATGATCCAATCGCAAGAGGCGATTTTTGAAAGATCATCTGTGGTGTTTCCGGTTGTAATACGGTTGGCAAATTTTATGTTGTAAATAGGAGAGGGCTTCGATTTTAAGGCATTTGCCAAGTGATCGTTTACCAGACGGTTTCGAACGATTTTGCTTTCTAGCGTCAACCCCTTTTTTTCTTCAGCTTCGGTAAGCGTATTGGGTGCAATGTCTAAAAGTAAAACTTCCAAGCCAATGTTAGCCAAATGACAGGCTATTCCAGAACCCATGATTCCAGAACCTACTACCGCTACTTTTTTTATGATTCGTTTCATTGTTTCTAATGATTAAAATATCTTTTTTTCTGTGATTAATTCGTTGATGGTATCTGCTACTTCTGCAAAATGCTTTAATTTTTCTTCTGTAATATTTTGTTTGATTACCTCGTTAAATTTGAGAACGGTTGCCTTTGATAATTCTCGTTTTTCTTTTCCAAAATCGGTCAAATAAATCAATACTCCTCGACCGTCGTTTGGGTTTTTTTCGCGGTAAATCAGTCCTTTTTCTTCAAGTGTTTTCAGTGTTCTTGTCAAACTAGTAGGTTCCATCCCCATTCGATTACTTATGTAGGTCGAAGGCGTGCCTTCTTCTTTGTCTATGCTTAACAATGCAAACCCAATTGCCATCGAGGCATCATATTTTGAAGCCTCTTCATTGTACATTCTGGCTACTGATTGCCAGGTTGCTCTGAGGATGTAGTCGATTGTTTTTTCTTTCATGTTCTTTTGTAATCAATTTCAAAGATACGAATATTTATTATGCGCGCATACTATTTTTGCTTTTTTTTATGCATGCATACTATATTTTTTTTAAGAATACGATTTTATTTGATCAATAAGGTAGAATTCACGCTTTCTAATTATATGATAGCGATTCAAAAAGAATTGGATACTTGTTGCGTACTTCTTTCCTGCGTGAGGGATTGCAGTGAAAAGCCCACAGTAACCTGAAGCGCAGCGGAAGGTTGCGCGGACTTGCAACGGAAAGCCCGACCTGAAAGGGCACGCAAAAAAAAACACCCAAACCTGAAAGACTGGGTGTTTATGAAGTACATTTAATTGTAAATTTTGTCGTAAAGAAGTTGGTATTTTTCGAGAATCACCTTTCTTTTTAGTTTGAGGGTAGGGGTTAATTCACCACCATCGATGCTCCAAATATTGGGAGTTAGTTCAAAACGTTTGATTTTTTCCCAATTTCCAAATTTGACATTTAGCGTGTCAACTTCTTCCTGAATTCGGGCAATAACTTGCGGGTTGGAGCTTATTTCTTCGTTGGAATTTCCTATTTCTATTTGGTGTAATTTTGCCCAATCTTTCAAGAAATCAAAACTTGGTTGGATGAATGCAGCGGGCATTTTTTCGCCGGCACCTATTACCATAATTTGTTCTATGAAACGCGATTGTTTCATGGTGTTTTCTATCAGCTGTGGGGCAATGTATTTTCCGCCTGATGTTTTGAACATTTCTTTTTTACGATCGGTGATCTTCAAAAAGCCATCGTGGTCAATTTCACCTATATCTCCGGTATGGAAGTAACCATCTTTGATGACTTCATTGGTAAGTTCAGGATCTTTGTAATAACCCATCATGACATTGGATCCTTTGCAAAGAATTTCGCCGTCTTCGGCAATTTTGATTTCTATGTTTTGAATGATTCGGCCTACGGTTCCTATTTTAAATCCGCCATTGTTTACGTCGTTTACAGAAATGACAGGAGAAGTCTCTGTAAGACCGTAACCTTCCATCACGGGCATTTCGGCTGCTGCAAATACTCTAGTAAGTCTGGTTTGAAGAGCAGCGCTACCAGAAACCATTACATTGAGGTTGCCGCCCAATCCTTCTTTCCATTTACTAAAAATGAGTTTTCTCGCTATTTTTAGTTGCAATTCGTACCACCATCCATTCGCACCATACGGTTCGTATTTGAGTCCCAGTTCGATCGCCCAAAAAAAGAGTTTTTTCTTGATTCCAGATAATTCGGCACCTTTGGCATATATTTTATCGTAGACTTTTTCGAGAAGCCTTGGCACGACTGAAAATACAGTAGGTTTTACTTCTTTGATGTTTTCGGCTACTTTTTCTATCGATTCTGCAAAATAAATAGAAACCGAATAGTATTGATAGATGTAAAGAATTACGCGTTCAAAAATATGGCAAACAGGTAAAAAACTCAGCGCAACGCTCGAACCTTCGTTGAAAGGAATTCGAGGAGAACTGTCTAATACATTTGATACAATATTATGGTGTGAAAGCATTACACCTTTTGGTTTTCCGGTAGTTCCAGAAGTATAAATAATCGTCGCTAGATCTTCAGGAAGTACTTCGTTTTTTCGTTCTTCTACTTCGTTTTGATTCTCTTCGTTGCTACCAAGTTCAAGAAGTTCGCTCCAGTTTTTGCATCCCTCAATTGCATCAAATGAAAACACTTCTACTAAAGAGGACGTATTTTTTATGATGGCATTGAGTTTACGTAGTATTTCTTGATCGGATACAAAGCAATATTTTGCTTCGCAATGGTTGAGAATATATTCGTAATCTTCCTCGGTAATGGTTGGGTAGATAGGCACACTCTGCGCGCCAACTTGAAGGATTCCAATATCCATTACATTCCATTCTGTCCTGTTGGTAGAGGAGATGATCGCTATTTTATCATTTTTTTGAACACCAAGTCGTAGTAATGCTCTTGAGATAGCATTCGCTTGGTTGATGTACTCTTGCGTAGAAGTAGCGACCCATTTTCCATTATATTTTGTAACAAATGCTTTGGGTAAATCATTTTTTTCTAATTGATAATATGGAAAATCAAAAAGGCGTGAGATGGAAACCATTTAATAAATTTTTATGCAAATTAATTAATATTTAATGGATTCACAATATTTATTTAAAATATATAATTGTATAAACTTAATATGTAATTTTGCATGCATCTTAAGTAGCAATTGTTTATGAGAAAATTCCCACGATTTAATGAATATAAAGTTCTGGCATATAGAATTTTACTTGCCTATGTTTTCTATTTTATTGCTCGGATTTTGTTTTATGTATACAACCAAAACTTAATTCAAATTGACGGGTATTCCGATTTGTTTTTGATGTGTTATCACGGGTTGACTTTTGATACGACCGCTATTTTGTATTTGAATGTGTTGTTCATTGTTTTTTCTGTTCTTCCTTTTCGAATAAATCATACGGTACAATATCAAAGATTCTTATTCTTTCTTTACATCATTCCAAACTTAGTTGGTTATGCTACCAATTTTGTGGATTTTATTTATTACCGTTTTAATTTTGGGCGTTCCACTATTGCAGCTTTAGATTCTGTTAAACATGAAAGTAACAAATGGTTGTTGTTTGTTAATTTTTTAGGTAATTACTGGCATGTATTTCTATTGTTCACCCTGCTATCGATTCTATGGGTGTATTTGTATAAAAAAGTAACCTTCACTTTTGTGAATCATCCTCCCAAGCTTTCTTATTTTGGATCATCGATCATCAGTTTTTTGGTTGTTGTAGCGCTGGTTATTGGTGGAATTCGTGGTGATTTCAAAAAAAGTACACGCCCCATTAATTTGTTGGATGCGAGTAGATACGTGAAAAATGCATCGCAAGCGGATGTGATTTTAAACACACCTTTTTCATTGATTCGGACCATGTTTAGCAATAATTTTAAGAAGATGCATTTTGTTGATCCGGCTACCATTGATTCGCTAGTGGTGCCTATCAAACAATATAAAAACCATCCGCAATCAAAGATGAATGTGGTGATTTTTATTTTAGAAAGCGGTGCCAAAGAGTACTACGGATCCTTCAATAAGGATACTAAAATTAAAAATTACAAAGGGTATACTCCTTTTATGGATTCTTTAGCGCAAAAAAGTATGATATATACCAATGCGTATGCAAATGGTTACAAATCCATTCATGCGATGTCGTCTGTTTTGGCGGGAATTCCATCGTTTAAAGATGCATTTACCTCGTCTCCTTATCCAAAGCAAAAAACAGAATCTTTGGTGTCTACTTTAAAAAGCGAAGGATATTCGACTTCATTTTTTCACGGTGCACCGAATGGTTCTATGGGGTTTTTAGGATATGCCAATATTTTGGGGTTTGATCATTATTACGGAAAAACAGAATACAATAACGATGCTGATTTTGATGGGGTATGGGGAATCTGGGACGAACCGTTTTTTCAGTATTTCAACGCTACAATAAGCAAGAACAAACAACCGTTTATGGCTACCTTGTTCTCAGTTTCTTCGCATGAACCTTATAAAGTCCCTGAAAAATATAAAGGCAAGTTCCCGAAAGGTGATGTCAATATTCATGAAAGCATTGGATATACGGATTATGCTTTGCAACAGTTTTTTAAAGCGGCAAAAAAACAGCCCTGGTTTGATAATACCCTTTTTGTATTTGTGGGCGATCATACCAATACCGTTTTTTATGATGCATACAAATCCGAAATGGCTAAAAACGTGGTGGCTATGATGATCTATAAGCCCAATTCTAAGTTGATTGGCAAAAATAGTGAGTGGTCGCAACAGATGGATTTGTATCCTACTATATTAGATTTATTAGGTTATCAAAAACCTTTTAGAAGCTGGGGAAGAAGCTTGGTAGGAGATACTAAAGTCGCTCCGTTTGCCGTTCGATATTCTGCCAATGTGTACCAATTTATGAGCGGTAACTATATCTGTACGTTTGATGGAAATAAGATACTTGGTTTTTATGATAAAAAAGACAAAGATTTGAAACGCAATTTAATTTCCAAAAGAAATCCAGAAATGAATTTGATTGAATTAAAGTGTAAAGCCTATATTCAAGATTATATGTCAAGAATTATGGATAAAAAATTAGCATCTCATTAAATATGCTCAACTAATTATTAAAAAAAAAAGCGACCTAATGGTCGCTTTTTTTTATTTGTTTTCAATCCATTTTCTTGCATTGACAAAGGCTTCTTCCCACGGAGAAACTTCGTCGTTGCGATCTTTTGGATAATGCGCCCAATTCCAAGGGAATGTAGATCGCTCAATATGTGGCATCATGACTAAATGTCTTCCTGTTGCATCACACATCATGGCGGTGTTATAATCGGATCCATTCGGATTGGCTGGATATCCTTCGTATCCATATTTGGCTACAATATGATAATTTTCTTCACCCATTGGTAAATTGAATTTTCCTTCACCATGAGATACCCAAACGCCTAAAGTACTTCCTGCTAAACTAGACAGCATCACCGAATTGTTTTCTTGAACTTTCACGGAAGTAAAAATACTTTCGTGTTTGTGGCTGTTGTTGTGGTGCATTTTTCCATGCACTTCGTGTTCCGGATTGATCAATTCCAATTCCATCAACAATTGGCAACCATTACAAATACCAACTGATAATGTATCTTCTCTTTTGTAGAAATTGGTTAAGGCTGTTTTTGCTTTTTCATTGTACAAAAAGGCACCTGCCCAACCTTTAGCTGATCCTAAAACATCCGAATTTGAGAATCCTCCAACTGCCCCAATGAATTGAATGTCTTCCAAGGTTTCGCGACCCGAAATCAAATCGGTCATGTGAACATCTTTTACATCAAATCCTGCCAAATACATTGCATTGGCCATTTCGCGTTCAGAATTACTTCCTTTCTCTCTGATGATAGCGGCTTTCGGACGTGGCTTGCTTGCATCTACAACGGGTTTTTTTCCTGTAAAATGTGCCGGAAAACTATATTGTAATGCTTGGTTTTTATAATTTTCGAAACGCTCTTTTGCCGTTCCGTTTTTGGCTTGTTTTTGGTCTAATAAGTACGAGGTGCGGAACCAAATATCACGGTATTCAGCGATGTCTAATTTCCAATCAGCAATTTCTAATGTTGCCGAACCCGTCGCCTTTCCAATTTTGAAGAACTCAATTTGATTCGCATTTAATTTTGCTTCAACTTCAGCATCTGATTTTGCTTGAAGAACCAATCCGATGTTTTCAGCAAAAAGGATTTTAATGAGGTCTTTTTCTGCAAATGCATTAAGATCAATTTGTGCTCCTAAATTCACATCGGCAAAACAAATTTCTAATAGGGTAGTGATTAATCCACCACTTCCAATGTCGTGACCGGCAACAATTTGGTTTTCACCAATTAATTCCTGGATGGTATTGAATGCTTTTTTGAAGAAAGCACCGTCTTTGATGGTTGAA
Source organism: Flavobacterium sp. (assembly GCA_017984835.1). GTDB lineage: Bacteria > Bacteroidota > Bacteroidia > Flavobacteriales > Flavobacteriaceae > Flavobacterium. The sequence goes on from JAGNYR010000001.1 coordinate 29,047, forward strand.
GTTTCAGAGCCAATCGAGTTCAATATCTGTGCAAAAGAAGAACCTCCTAGTTGGAATTCATCTTGTGATAAATTAATATAATAAATAGAACCACCGTCTTTTTGTAAAACAGGTTCTACTACTTTTTGGATGTCTGTACAGTTTCCACCTGCAGAAATGATCACAGTACCCGGCGCTATCACTTCATCGTTAGGGTATTTTTGCTTCATAGATAGCGAATCTTTTCCTGTTGGAATGTTGATTCCTAATTCGATCGCAAAGTCAGAGCATCCTTCTACGGCTGCATACAATCGAGCATCTTCACCCTCATTTTTACACGCCCACATCCAGTTGGCTGAAAGTGAAATCCCTTTCAATCCGTCTTTGATTGGCGCCCAAACAATATTCGATAAGGATTCTGCAATTGCATTTCTGCTTCCGGCAACGGGATCAATTAAAGCCGCAATGGGAGCATGTCCTATCGAAGTGGCAATACCTTCTTTACCGTTGTAATCCAACGCCATTACTCCGCAATTGTTTAAAGGTAATTGCAAAGGTCCTGCACATTGTTGTTTGGCTACTTTTCCGCCCACACAACGATCGACTTTGTTGGTCAACCAGTCTTTACAAGCTACGGCTTCAAGTTGCAATACGTCTTTTAAATAAGAAGTAAATTGGTTTGCGTCATAGGGAGCATTTTGGTAGTTATACAAAACTGTTTTGTCAGTCATGATGGTTTTTGGTGAGCTTCCAAAGAAATCTTCCAAAGCATAATCCATAGGCTTTAATCCAGTAGATTTAGATTCGAATGTAAAACGATGGTCGTTAGTTACATCTCCCACTTGGTACATTGGCGAGCGTTCTCTGTCGGCAATGCGTTGTAAGGTGTCTATGTCTTTTTGGCCAATGACCAATCCCATTCTTTCTTGGGATTCGTTACCAATAATTTCTTTAGCAGATAGGGTAGGGTCACCAACAGGTAATTTGTCCAAATCGATCAAACCTCCTGTTTCCTCTACTAGTTCAGAAAGACAATTTAAGTGTCCGCCCGCACCGTGATCATGAATCGATACGATTGGGTTGGAGTCGCTTTCTACCAAACCACGAATGGCATTGGCAGCACGTTTTTGCATTTCTGGATTCGAACGTTGGATGGCATTGAGTTCAATTCCTGAACCAAAAGCACCAGTATCTGCAGAAGATACAGCGGCACCACCCATTCCAATTCTATAATTTTCACCACCTAAAATAACGATTTTATCGCCTTCTTGTGGTTTTTGTTTGATGGCTTGATCTAATTTTCCGTATCCAATTCCACCGGCTTGCATGATTACTTTGTCGTAACCAATTTTACGGTTGTTTTCTTGGTGTTCAAAAGTTAAAACAGATCCCGTAATAAGGGGTTGTCCAAATTTATTTCCAAAGTCGGAAGCTCCGTTTGAAGCTTTGATTAGAATATCCATTGGAGTTTGGTACAACCATTTTCTTTCTTCCACACCATTCTCCCAATTTCTATTGGCTTCCAATCTCGAATAAGAAGTCATGTAAACGGCCGTTCCTGCTAGTGGCAACGAACCTTGACCACCCGCTAAACGGTCACGAATTTCACCACCCGAACCCGTCGCTGCACCATTAAAGGGCTCAACAGTAGTAGGGAAGTTGTGTGTTTCTGCTTTTAATGAAATCACAGAATCAAAATCTTTTATTCCATAGAAATCAGGTTTGTCTGCAGTTTTAGGTGCAAATTGCTGCACTTTCGGACCTTTCAGAAAAGCCACGTTGTCTTTATATGCCGAAACAATCGCATTCGGATTCTCTTGTGAGGTTTTTTTGATTAATTTAAACAAAGAAGTTTCTTTTTCTTGACCATCGATCACGAAAGTACCGTTGAAAATTTTGTGGCGGCAGTGTTCTGAATTGGCTTGAGAAAAAGCAAAAATCTCTGAATCGGTTAACTTACGACCAAGTTTAGTCGCTAAATTATCTAAGTATTCAACTTCTTCTAGGCTTAAAGCCAAACCTTCTTTTTTGTTGTAAGCATCAATGTCTTCAATATCCAGAATGGGTTCTGGTGAAACATGAATGGTAAAAATATCTTGGTTTAATTCGGTGTATTTTTGCAATAGCATTGGATCGAAATCGTTGAAATCTTTCGAAGAAGGCTGAAATTCTTCAATACGAATGATTCCTGAAATCCCCATATTCTGTGTAATTTCAACCGCGTTGGTACTCCAAGGCGTGATCATGGTAGCACGAGGGCCAACAAAAAAATCCGCAAGTACGGATTTTTCTATTTTATGTGCGTTGGCAAAAAGCCAGTTGAGTTTTGAAATATCTTCAGCCGAAATGTGTCCCGAAGCATCGGTATTGCTTGTTTGAACGGCAAAAACAGTTTTACTTTGGTTTTCAAAGAAATGAATCATTGGTGTTGTAGTTGTAAGTTGTGATTGCAAATTTAGGTTAAATAATGAGAATCAACAAAAACAATTATTTCTACTTTTCAACAATTAGTTTGGGAAAATAATATGTTGGTAGGCGCCTAAGTCAATTCCTGGAGAAACCCTTGCAGTACCTACTAAATCTTGGGTAACGGTAGTTGTAATTCCGAATCCTTTTGCACTTGAACTGTTGCCAATGTTTAATTTATTGGTTTCGATGTTCAAAAAGTTTGGATTTCCGTTTTTGATGATGTTGGTTACATCGTTTAAAAAATCATAATCGGAATTGGTTGATAACGAATTGTTCGTGTTGTTGCATTTTATTTGGCAACGTGTAAATACAGGTGTCGTCCAAAAAGCCGTATTCGTTGCTTTTGAAATACCTAATTCGTTTTGATTGCTTCCATAAATGATGCAATTAGTAAATTGAGCTTTTACTAAATTGATAGGAATTTGCACGTTCGAAGCATTGGTGTAATAATTGTTGATCAAAACGGCAACTTGTTTTGAACTGGGCCAGTAATTGTTAAACGTACAATGTGTAAATTCATACGATCCGCCAATGGTGCAGGCCAAAGCTGCTTGTCCGCCATAATTAATCACAATATTTTCGCCTTTTATGGTGGCGGTTTTTGCGTAAATTCCTAGGTTGGATGAATTGTAAATCTGTGTGTTTTTTATGGAAATGGGTTGACTCGGATCGTTGTTCTCAATCAGCAAACCAACCACTGCATTTTTTATAGTAATATGATTGAATTCGTGGTTTTTACTTCCGCTGGTGAGCCAAATAGTACCCCATTGACCCGGAGTATCAGAAAAATTCGGTTCTAGACGATCGCCTTCAAAAATAATTTCATTCTCTAATGCAGCAGAGGTAGATGCTTCGCCTACTGCTTTTAGGGTGGCATTGTCGCCAACGATTAAACCGGAATTCTCATGGAAATGAATTCGAGCTCCCTTTTGCACTGTTAGTGTTTCTCCATTTGGTACCGCTGCATATCCATAAATTACATAGGGTTTGGTGTTGTTCCAAAGGTATTCATCACCGTTCGTTGGATCATTGTGATCCAAATAGAATCCATAAATTTCTTCTTCTCCAAGCGGTAAAGTTTCGGTGGTACCGTCACTGAATTTTTTGGGATACAGAAAATAGGCATCTTGAATTAAAGTAACCAAATCTACATCTTGTGGTGTGCCACTTGTGTTGTAAAAATCTATTTTGTCTGTGTACAGAAAATCCGCTGGGTTGGCACTTGCCACATCACTGGTTACTTCAATAAAAATAAACAAACTATCTTTTGCTAGGAGTTCGACATTGCTGAAAATTTTACCTTGTGCGTCGGTATCTCCGGTAAGGCCGTCGATCATTAAACGGTATTTTGAAGCTACTCCTTTGTGCAATTGAATTTTCGGAATGACGATGTCGTTGTTACTTTTATTGTATACTTTCAATCGATACGTACTTGAACCAATGTTGCTAAAAACCGTGTCTAAATAGACCGTGTCTTTTGAAAATTCCAATCCACCTGTGCTAGGTTCAAACTCAAAGTCTTTTCGACAAGAAGTCAATGAAATGGATAAAGTTACAAGTAATAATAAAAGTAATTTTTGCATGAAATAATTCTATTTTTTGTAAAAATAAACAATAATTTAGTTTTTATAAAATTATGTTGCAATCTAAACGAAAAAACAGCAGTGGTATTGTGAAAAACCATTATTTTTACAAAAAAATTGAGTTATGTCATTTGATAAAGAGAAAGTGCTTCAATTGTGCCAAGATTGGTCTCGAAACACCTTGATGGAAACGTTAGAAATTGAATACATCGATGCAGGCGAAGGTTTTTTAGTTGCTAAAATGCCAGTCAATTCGAGAGTACACCAGCCTATGGGTTTGTTGCATGGAGGCGCTACGGTTGCTTTGGCAGAAAGCGTTGGGAGTGCCGCTTCGATTATGTTTATCAACCCAGAAAAGCAAGAGGTGCGCGGCATCGAAATTTCTGCAAATCATTTGAAAAGCAAACGTGAAGGTGTTGTTTTTGCTACTGCAAAAATTATCCACCAAGGGCGAAGTATTCATTTGTGGGAAATTCGAATTGTGGATGAAAAAGAGCAATTGATTTCGCTTTGTAAATTAACCAATATGATTTTACCTCGCAAAGTACGATGAACCCCATTTTAGCAAAAGCACGCGAACATTTTTCTAAGAAATTACCTTTTGTAATGTACTGCAAACCCAACGCGGATAAGGTAATTGGTTTGTTCCAAAAAACTTGTGATTTGTTTCCCCTTTCGATTGAATCGAGTGGATTTGCTTTTGTATCCTTTGATCATAAATTACGATACATGATTCCTGAATCGGAATCCGATATTTATTTTCAAAAGGTTTCAGAAAAAGATTTTTTTCTTTCGAAAGAAGTAAAAGAAGATCTTTCCGGTTCTGGGAAGCATGATTTTGAAATGTTGGTTGAAAGTGCGATCGCCGAAATCGCTGCGGGCACCTTTGAAAAGGTGGTGTTGTCTCGGAAAGAACGGGTCGCTTCTGTAGATTTTCAGTTTGATCAATTGTTTACAAAGATTACGGCAGCTTATCCTAACGCTTTTAGGTATGTTTTTTACCATCCTGAAATTGGTTTTTGGATGGGGGCTTCCCCAGAACAATTGATGAAAGTTGAAAATAACTTGCTTCAAACGGTTTCCCTTGCTGGAACACAGCTTTATGATACGGTTAATACGAGTTTGTGGGGAGACAAAGAAAAAAAAGAACAGCAAATTGTAACCGATTATATCGTGGGGTGTTTGAAGTCTTTTTCTGAGCAAATCCATGTGAGTGAACCTGCAACTTTTGTAGCTGGAAAATTAGCACATATTAAAACAGATATTTCAGCTCACATTGAACCCAAAAAAATAGAGCAAATGATTGCTGTTTTGCATCCAACTCCTGCTGTTTGCGGTTTTCCTAAAGCGAAAGCGCTTCAGTTTATAGTTGAAAAGGAAGGGTATGACCGCTCTTTTTATGCCGGTTTTTTGGGGGAATGGAATAAAAATTTTACAACTTATCAAGAGAATCAATTTGATTTGTATGTGAATTTACGTTGTATGAATTATCAAAATAAAGAGTTGAATGTATATGTTGGTTGCGGAATTACCCGTCAAAGTATCCCTGAATTGGAATACCAGGAAACGGCTAACAAAGCGATGACAATGAAACAAATAATATAAACGGAAAGGTATGAAATTAGATATACTAGCTTTTGGTGCGCATCCCGACGATGTTGAACTGGGTTGTAGTGGTACTTTAGCAAAAGAAATTTCTTTAGGAAAAAAAGTAGGAATCATTGATTTGACAAGAGGTGAATTAGGAACCCGTGGATCGGTTGAAATCCGAAATTCTGAGTCAGTTATGGCTGCGAATATTTTAGGGGTTGCCGCAAGGGAGAATCTGGATATGCGAGATGGTTTTTTTCAAAATGATGAAATGAATCAGCTGAAAATCATCAAAATGATTCGTAAATACCAACCTGAGATTGTCATTTGTAATGCCATTCAAGACCGTCATATTGATCACGGAAAAGGGAGTAAGTTGGTTTCAGACGCTTGTTTTTTATCAGGCTTAAGAAAGATTGAAACAACAGTCGATGGAGAAAGTCAACAAGCATGGCGACCAAAGGTGGTGTACCATTACATTCAATGGGAAAACCTCACGCCTGATTTTGTGGTAGATGTTACGGGTTTTATGGATAAAAAATTGGAGGCTATTTTAGCTTACGGTTCCCAATTTTATGATCCAAATTCTAAAGAGCCAGAATCGCCCATTACCTCAAAAAACTTTTTGGACAGTGTCAAATATCGCGCTCAAGATTTAGGTAGAATCGTAGGAGTAGACTTCGCTGAAGGTTTCACTGTGGAAAGGTATTTGGCAGTCAATAGTTTAGGTGATTTAAAGTAAATTTTTCATTTTTTCTTTGTAAGAATAAAACTTTTACAATATATTTGCACTCGTTAAAATGGTGGTTGTAGCTCAGCTGGTTAGAGCGCTGGTTTGTGGTGCCGGAAGTCGCCGGTTCGAACCCGGTCATCCACCCTTAAATAAAAAGCCTTGAAGTAATTCAAGGCTTTTTTTGTGTTTATTATTTTGCGGTTGCCATTCGTTTCAGAATAGCCCATTGTTTGAGTGCTGTTCGGGCCTCGACTGCCGGATATCCAATCATGGTTGTTTTGGCTGGTATGTCAGCTACAACCCCAGATCCTGCACCTACGATGGCTCCATCTCCAATCGTTACGTGGTCTTTGATGGAAGCACTTCCGCCAATCATTACGCCGTTTCCTAAAGTTACAGATCCTGCAAGTCCGCTGTTTCCAGCCATGATGCAAAATTGTCCCAATTTACTGTTGTGACCAATTTGAACCAGATTGTCAATCTTACAACCATCCCCCACAATTGTCGAACTAAATTTACCTCGGTCCACACATGAGTTGGCTCCAATTTCAACATAATTTCCGATGATTACATTGCCAATTTGCGGAACTTTTGCCAAGCCTCTTTCTGGACAGGGTCTGAACCCAAAACCGTCTGCTCCAATGCTTGCATTGGGATGAATGATGCAATGGCTTCCAACATGACAACGCTCTCTAATGACTGCGCCTGACCAAATGGAAGTATGTGCTCCAACCGTACAATGATCGAGTACGGTTGCGTTTGGGTATAAAATAACGCCGTCTCCAATTTGTGCATGAGGTCCAATTACAACTCCGGCGCCAATTTTGCATCCTTTTCCAATTTGTGCAGAAGGATGTATGGTCGCTGTGGGGTGTATTTCTTCATCAAACTGAGGAAGTGGAGGTGCAAATAATTCTAATATTTGGGACATTGCCAAATCGGCATTCTTTACTTTTATAAAAGCTTTGTTTTCTCCAGGTAAAATACTGATGTCTTCGTTTACGATGGCAATGGAAGCATTTGATTGTTCCCATAGTTTTTCATATTTTTTACTACCAATGAATGTGATCTGATTATTGGAAGCTAACTCAATTTGTTCTGGAGATTCGATGTTGTGATTTGTGTCTCCAATGATTTCGCCCTTGATGATAGCGTTTATTTGACTTAGATTATATGATTTCATAGTTAAATACTTGAGGTTTGTTTTGGTAAATTAACAACATTTTTTAAAATAATAAAGTATCCTATCTTTTTTATTTGACGTTTATCCAAAAAAAAGAGCTCCGTTTAGAGCTCTTTATTTTTTTATTTCCCGTCTGATTTATCCACGACTAATTTATCCTTTCTGTTGGCAATTTCCCATGCAATGGCAAATGCGAGTTGGGTTCTTTTTGTTAAAGCATCAAACTCAATTTTTTCCACTTCATCGGTTTCTTTGTGGTAATCTGCATGTACTCCGTTGAATAAAAATACTGCGGGCACTCCATTTTTTGCAAAATTATAGTGGTCTGATCGATAGTAGTAACGGTTTTTGTCTTTCTTATCGTTGAATTTATAGTCTAGATTGGTATGAATGTATTTTGCATTCACTTCTTCACAAACATTGTATAAATCAGTAGATAAATAATTTGATCCAATCAAATACACATAATCGTTGCTTTCTGTATGAAATTCATCTCTTCTTCCAACCATGTCAATGTTTACATCGGCTACGGTGTTAGCTAGAGGAAACAAAGGATTTTCTGAGTAATATCTAGATCCGTGTAATCCATGTTCTTCACCTGTTACATGTAAAATTAGAATGGAACGTTTTGGTCCGTGTCCTTCATTTTTTGCTTGTTGGAAAGCTTGTGCAATCTCCATCAAAGCTACGGTTCCAGATCCGTCATCATCGGCACCATTAAATATTTTTCCGTCCTCGATACCAATATGATCATAGTGAGCCGAAATAACTACAATTTCTTCTGGTTTTTCAGAACCTTCAATAAAGGCCCAAATGTTTTCAGAATCCGGTAAGCCTTCATTTCGTTTTTTGTTTAAATAGGCTGCTGGAACGGGTTGGTAGTAATCATTGGCACCTTTAGGAAAAACAATATTGTTTTTTTTGTAGTGGTTAATCATGTATTTTCCAGCTTGTTTTTGCCCTTTACTACCCGTGTCACGACCTTCCATTTTGTCGGAAGCAATGGTTGTTAAATGGTCTTTCAATTCCGTTTGCGTAATTGAATTGATGTATCTCGTTTCATCAAGCGGAAGTACGGCAGTTGTTTTTTTAGCACTACCACAGCTCATCAATACAAGACAGATGGATGCAGAAATAATTGTTTTTCTCATGTTATATAAGGTGTTGATAAATGAATATTTTAAGATTCTTACTATTGTCAAATCTATGAAAAAATGCCAAATGATTTAATTTTTATTAAAAATAAATTTAGAGGTGGTATTTTTTATTTATTATATTTGAATTTGAAATAAAGTAATTAGTATTATGCAATCATCAGCCGTATCACCAACCGATTATTTATCCGAATTACCTGTAGACAGACAGGAAGCTATTCAAAAAATTCGCACAGTAATATTGGAAAACATGCCCACAGGTTTCAAAGAAGTTATGCAATATGGCATGCTTTGTTATGTGGTGCCTCATGATATTTATCCCAACGGTTATCATTGTAAACCCAGCGATCCGCTTCCATTTTTTGCCTTGGCTTCCCAGAAAAACTCAGTCAATATTTACCATATGGGATTGTATGCCGATCAAAATATTCACGATTGGTTTGTTGCCGAATATCCAAAACACTGTTCATCCAAGCTAGACATGGGTAAAAGTTGCATTCGATTCAAAAAAATGGATCAAATACCGTTTGCACTTTTAGGTGAATTGATGTCGAAATTTACCACGCAGCAATGGATCGATTTATATGAAAAATCGTATGTAAAAAAATAGCTAAACACAAATTGTACTTAGCTATTTTAGTTGTTTAAGAAGCGTATTGCTTGAATTGATTGACCACAATATTTGCTTTCAAATCAAACAATAAATTATACAATCCAAAGAAGGTTCTGTTCATGTAGATAAAATGTTTAGAACCTCTGTTTCCATTCATTTTACGCAAATTAGTGTCCTTTGCAAACCGTTCGCCTAATTGGGCAATGTTTCCGAAAAAAGTAGGGTCGGCAAAATCAAAATGTTCCGTTTGAAAGGGTTGTGTAAACAACGATAACAAATCGTAAAACATCGTTGTGAAATACTCAATTTCTTCCGGACTATCATCTGTTCTTAGGATTTCTAATTCAAATAATTTATCGCTAAAAAGTACTTTGTTATCAATGATTTCTTTTTTGATCAATTCAAAATAGGGAACATAAAAGTCACTCGGAATTGCTTTCATGCATCCAAAATCCAATGCTACTAATTGATTTTGTTCATTCACTAAGAAATTTCCCGGATGCGGATCGGCATGGACTTTGCGTAACACGTGTATTTGATACATATAAAAATCCCAAAGCGCTTGTCCTAATTGATTTCCAATTTCTTGATTGGTGTTTATTTTGGTAAATTCTGAAAGATGAATTCCAGTCATCCAATCCATGGTAATAATGCGATCTGATGAATACTCGGGGTAGTAATTGGGGAAAACCAAATGGTTTATTTTCTGACAGGCAGCTACGACTTCTTGACTTTGTTTTAATTCTAACAAATAGTTCGTTTCTTCGATCAGTTTGTCTTCTACTTCTTTGAAATATTTATCTGAATCTTTTCCTTGCAGGTTGAACATTCGAATGGCAATCGGCTTTACCAAGGCTAAATCAGATGAAATGCTGTTGGCTACTCCAGGATATTGAATTTTTACGGCTAATTTTTTTCCGTCTTTTACGGCTAAGTGTACTTGCCCAATACTAGCCGCGTTGATTGAATTTGCATTGAATTCATCAAAAATTTCGTAAGGTGTTTTGCCCAAACTTGATTTGAAGGTCTTTAATACCAACGGAGCAGATAGGGGTGGGACAGAAAATTGAGACAATGAAAATTTTTCGACATAAGCTTGTGGTAAAAAACTTTTGTCCATACTCAGCATTTGCGCCACTTTGAGAGCGCTTCCTTTCAAGCTTTTCAATCCGTCATAAATATCCTCGGCATTGTTTTCGTTTAGTTTATCGCGGTTTAAAGTTGGGTTGACCACTTTTTCGCCATAATACTTGATATAATTCACACCTACTTTAGCACCGGTTTGTACTAGTTTGCTAGCACGTTGTATCTTTGAAGTCGGAATATAATCGATGGTTTTCATTAATTGTGTTGTATTTTTTCTTTGAAAAGAAATTTACCGAAATCAATTAGACTTTCTAACGGTGCGGTATTCATTAATTCGGAAGATAATTTAACCGATTTTTCGATGAAAATATCTGTTTTTTCAAACGAAGCAGAGCTGTCATCCATCCAAAATTTTAAAGCCATCATGAATTGAATCCATGACGATTCTTGGATTGCTTTTTCTTGAATTTCTTGTAATTTTTCTTGACTGATGCGGTTTTCATCCGAAAGGATCTCTGCAATAAAATGTTTGAAGTGTTGACGTAAACCCGAAAGTTGTTTTAAGCCGTTGATTGGGTTTTTGTTTTCTTTCAAGCTCAATAATACATAACTTCTGTTGGCTGTTATGATTTCAAAAAAAGTAAAATAATAGCTCAACAATTTACTTTTCATATCGTACTTTTCATATTCTTGATCTTTAGCCAACAACTCTAAAGTTTTTTCATGGAATAAGTTGAAAATTTCTTTTTCTAATCCTTCGATGGTTCCAAAAAAAGAATAAAATTCCGACTCTGTTAGTTTGTTTGACTTCGTAAAATGAAATACAGATTTTGGTTTTTCATTGTGCTCGAGCGTGTCATGCATGAACATGGAAACGATGCTGTCTTTTGTCAATGTTTGTTTTTTAGTAGCCATTTTTTAATTGTTTTCAATTAGCGTATAAAGGTACTAATTTGTTTAATAAAATAATGTTAAAGTTAAACAAAATAATATTTTTTTTCAACAGCACAAAAAAAATCCCTTGCTCTCCAGTTTATAGGAAAGCAAGGGATTCATTTGTGACCACGGTGGGATTTGAACCCACACGCCCTTACGAGCACCACCCCCTCAAGATGGCAAGTCTACCGTTTCTCCACGTGGCCTAAACAAAAAAAGTTAAGCAGCAGCTTAACTTTTTTATTTGTGACCCGACTGGGGCTCGAACCCAGGACCCCATCATTAAAAGTGATGTGCTCTACCAACTGAGCTATCGAGTCTTAGCAAGAAACAAGTAAAAAAAAGTGACCCGACTGGGGCTCGAACCCAGGACCCCATCATTAAAAGTGATGTGCTCTACCAACTGAGCTATCGAGTCTTTTTTTATTTCTTTAATGCGGGTGCAAATATAAGGCGATAATATTTATATTTCAAAGCAAATTTGTTTTAAATTTGTCTTTTTTTATGAATATCTCTTAATGCCTTAATTTATAAGGTTTTATTATATGAAAAAACTTATTTTAATTGGGTATATGGGTTGTGGAAAAACAACTATTTCAAACGAATTATCAAAAAAACTTCAGATTCCTGTGGTTGATTTGGATCAGTTTATTGAAGAAAATCAAAAAATGTCTGTCGAAAAAATATTTGAAACAAAAGGTGAATTGTATTTTCGAAAATTAGAACATCAGTTTTTTTCAGAGTTGGTTCACAACGAAGATCGTTTGATCATCAGCACAGGAGGTGGTACGCCTTGTTATTATGATAATCATTTGATGCTCAGCCAACCCAACGTGGTTTCGATTTATCTGAAGGCCTCTTTAGAGACTTTGTTTTCTAGATTGCAGCAAAACGAAAAAAAACAACGTCCGTTAGTATCGCATTTGGATCCAGATGAAGCCAAGGAATTTATTGCCAAACACCTTTTTGAACGCAGTTTCTATTTTAATCAAGCTTCAAATGTAATAGAAGTAGATGGGAAGTCGGTAGATGAAATCGTGAATGAAATCAATATCAGTTTAGCTTAAAACGGCGTGGTTGTTTCCTTTTTCAAAAAACACACTTACATGTTCTTGCGAAGAAGTTGACAATGAAATTCCTTTGAAATCGACTTTTACTGGATATTTTTTATGGTTTCGATCTACAAGTACGGCTGTTTTTAATTTGGAAGTAGGTACTTCTAAAAAATGTTTTACACCATAAACCAAAGTAGTTCCCGAATTAAGTACATCGTCTACTAAAACAATTCCCTTGTTTTGGTATTCTGCTGCGGGTATTGAGGTTGCAATATTTTCGTTTGGATGGTTTTTATTAATTGTAACTTCACACAAGAGTACTTTTAAAGTTGAAATTTCGGTCAAAACTTCAGCAATTTTTTGTGCAAAAACATATCCATTGGATGCTATTCCAGCGATCACAATTTCTTTTTCATCGACGAATGTTTCGTATATCTGATAAGCAATTCGTTTTGTTTTATGCTCAATTTCTTGGTGATTCAGGATGATGTTTTGGCTCATTTTATTTTTTGTTTGTAAAGATATGAATTATTCAATTTCGACAAATGCAATTCCGTCCAAATCTCTTCTGTCTTTTTTGGTAGGTCTTCCAGTGCCCGTTTTTCGGTAATGTTCTTTTGATAATTTTAGCAATTCGAGGTGTTCGAATGATTCGATAGGGGTATCGTCTTTTCTGTAAATGTCTACTAATTTTGCTCCAACGCGATTATCGGGAATGTCTAAAACTTGAATGATATACGTGATTTGGTCTTTTCGGAAGGTGATTTTGTCTGTCGGATAGACTTCTCGTGAAGCCTTTGCAACCGTTCCATTTACTGTAATGTGATTTTTTTTACAAGCTTCGGTCACCATGTTTCTCGTTTTGTAATAACGAACGCACCATAAGTATTTATCTACTCTCATAAATTTTTCTAAAATCCAAGTTAAATTGTTTACAAAAATAAATCAATATTGTATCTTGCGCACTTAAAATTACAATAATAATGAATAAATTTTTCAAATTATTTTTAATTGCTTTGGTTACCCTAGCTTTTGCTTCTTGTTCCAACAATGCTACCACAAGTACAGAAGCCTTAAGAGATTATTCTGAGCAATATACCAAAGATCTTGATTCGATCGATAAATACATCGATAATCACTATATTTCTGTTGATGCAGATTTTAATGTAACGATTACAAAAATCCCAACAGGCGGAACCCAGCAATCCATTCGTCAACAAACACAATACCCTTTATTGTCTAAAATAGTTCATATTGAAGAGCACGATGTAGATTATAAAGTATATTATTTAAAGTTAAGAGAAGGGGTTAGTAAACGACCAAGTATGGTGGATTCAATTCACGTTTCTTACCGAGGGACTTTGCTGAACGATAATCAATTTGATTATTCTCCAAATCCAATTTGGTTTCAAATGCAAGATGTGGTTACGGGTTGGGGTCAAATCATTCCCGAATTCAAAACAGGAACTTACGAAACAACAGCGGGACCAAATCCGGTGAATTTTCAAAATTTTGGAGCCGGAGTGATGTTTCTTCCTTCAGGTTTAGCTTATTATCAAAATTCTTCTCCAACGGGAAGTTTTGGTTCGTACGCACCACTCGTTTTTACCTTTAAATTAATGGAGTTGCGTTATAAAGATCATGATTTAGACGGTGTTTTATCTAAAGATGAATTTATTGATGATCCTGCAGATCCTTACGATGACGTTTATGATACCGATACCGATGGAGACGGTGTTGCTGATTTATTTGATATTGACGACGACGGTGATCATTACAAGACCAAAAATGAAATTCATAGAGATGCCAACGGCGCGATCATCTTTGAAGATTGCGACAACGATGGCACGCCGAATTATCTAGATAAAGATTGTCACTAATAAAAAAAAACCTGAATCAAACGATTCAGGTTTTTTTTTATTTCTTTTTTTGCTTTCCGTTGTTGAATTTCACTTTTTCAACGACTTGTATTTTTGTTGACCTCTGATCTTTCGAATTAAAGGGTTTCTTTTTCGGAGCTATTTTTGGTTTTTGTTCTCCTCGATTTTCATCGAATGATTTAGGGGTAGCTACAAAAGGTTTGATTTCCGCTTTGTTTTTTTTCAGTACCTCCATCGGATTTTTTGGGTTTTCTTTCGTTCCTCTCAGATAAATAACCAAGCCATTTAAAAAATTTCTCAGAATTTGATCTCCACATGGCATGAAGTCCGCATGGTCTTCCGATCTAAAAATATTCCCAATTTCACCTTTTGAAACTCTAAAATCAACCAATTCACAAATTTCAATAATTTGGTCATCACGAAGTTGAAGTGCTACACGTAGTTTTTTAAAGATATCATTGTTATTCATAATTGTCGTTTTTGAGTAGTATAAATTGGGTGCCGTCAAAGGTACGCTTTTTGATAAATAAAATGGACCTTTGAAAGAGATTGTAAATCAATTTATTTTTTTAAGTTTGAAAAAAAAACGATTCGATGCAAAGCACAAATGAAAAATTAAGTTTATTAGCCGATATGATTGCCTTTGCAATAGTTGATGGAAAACTTCACGATAGAGAATATCAATTTATTACGTTGGTAGCTCAAGAGCTCCAAATTGATAAGGAAATACTGAATCAATTATTTCATCAGGAGCATGCCACAGAAGTCGTAAAAAATGAATTTGAACGCATTCAGCATTTTTACAGGTTGGCTTTATTGATGTTTTGCGACGGTGTTTTGCACGAGCGTGAGCAGATTAAAATCAATGAAATGGGATTGTTTATGGGGCTCAGTCCATTTGCAATAAAACGTGTGCTCAAAGCAATGAAAGAATCGCCTTCACATATGGTTTCGCCTCAATTCTTATTAGACGTTTTCAATGAGCAACTGAATTAATATTACAGTTTACTTAATTGATCTTGCCATTTTTTAATTGCATCTCGATGTTTTGCCGCTTCCATAAAGTCAAGGTCTTTGGCTGCTTTTTCCATTGATTTTCGGTGGTCTCTAATTCGTTTTTCAAGTTCCGATTTTGAGGCATACTCACTTTCTGATTCAGCCACTTGGAGCGGGTAGGTGCCCAATTCGTAGTCAACCAATTTGTTTTTTGTAAAAGCACTTTCGATCTTTTTGTTCAATGCCATCGGAACCACCTGGTGCTCGGTATTAAAATTGATTTGTTTGGCTCTTCGATAATTGGTTTCGTCAATCGTTTTTTGCATGCTAGCCGTAATTTTATCGGCATACATAATTGCTTTACCATTCAAATTTCTTGCAGCACGACCTATGGTTTGTGTAAGGGATCGGTGGCTTCTTAGAAATCCTTCTTTGTCTGCATCCAAAATGGCAACCAGCGAAACTTCGGGTAAATCCAAACCTTCACGCAATAAATTCACGCCAATCAATACGTCAAACAATCCTTTTCGTAAGTCTTGCATGATTTCAATTCGTTCCAATGTGTCGACTTCAGAATGGATGTAACGGCATCGAATGGCTACTTTGGTTAAATATTTTGCCAGTTCTTCTGCCATTCTTTTGGTCAAGGTGGTAACCAATACTCTCTCGTCAATTTCTGCTCGTTGTTGAATTTCTTCAATCAGATCATCAATTTGATTCAAGCTAGGTCTTATTTCAATGATGGGATCAAGTAGCCCAGTGGGACGAATCACTTGCTCTACGACAACCCCTTCTGTTTTTTGTAATTCATAATCGGCAGGTGTGGCCGAAACATAGATGACTTGATTTTGCATGGTTTCAAATTCCTCAAATTTCAGAGGACGGTTGTCCATGGCGGCAGGCAAACGAAACCCGTATTCTACTAAATTTTCTTTTCTACTTCTGTCGCCACCATACATAGCATGCACTTGCGAAAGAGTTACGTGACTTTCATCGACAACCATTAAATAATCATTCGGAAAATAATCGAGCAAGCAAAAAGGGCGTGTTCCTGGAGCTCTTCCGTCCAGGTACCTAGAATAATTTTCAATTCCCGAACAATAACCCAATTCGCGGATCATTTCGAGGTCAAAATTGGTGCGTTCTTCGAGTCGTTTGGCTTCGAGGTGTTTGCCTATTTCTTTGAAATAATCGACTTGTTTCACCAAGTCTTGTTGGATTTCCCAGATTGCATTTTGCAATACATCTGGTGAAGTCACAAACATATTTGCAGGGTATAGAGTAACTTTTTCAAAGCGTTCGATTACCGCGGATGTTTTCAAATCAAAACTTTCAATTTCTTCGATTTCATCACCAAAAAAGTGAATGCGGAACCCGCTATCGGCATAACTTGGGTATATTTCAACGATGTCGCCTTTGATTCGGAAGGTACCAGGTAAAAAGTCGGCTTCGGTTCTAGAATACAAACTTTGTACGAGGCTGTGTAATAATTTTGTTCTTGAAATTGCTTGATTCTGTTCTAAGGGAATGACGTTTTTTTGAAATTCAACCGGATTTCCAATTCCATACAAGCACGATACAGAAGCGACTACCAAAATGTCTCTTCTTCCTGATAGCAGGGATGCTGTGGTGCTGAGACGCATTTTTTCGAGCTCTTCATTGATCGATAAATCTTTTTCGATGAAAACACCTGTCACCGGCATAAATGCTTCGGGTTGGTAATAATCGTAATAAGAAACGAAGTATTCTACCGCATTGTTTGGAAAAAATTGTTTGAATTCGGAATAAAGTTGTGCTGCCAAGGTTTTGTTGTGAGCCAAGACCAAAGTCGGACGTTGCACTTCCTGAATGACATTGGCTACTGTAAAGGTTTTTCCTGATCCAGTTACCCCAAGTAGCGTTTGGAAACGATCTCCATCAATAATGCCTTGTGCCAATTTTTGAATGGCTTGCGGTTGGTCGCCTTTGGGCTGGTAATCAGAAACAACTTTAAAATCCATAATTCGTTTTCAGTGGAGCAAAGTTACAAAGTAATTTCACCTTATTTGAATTTCCACTCTTTTTGTTGCGATTCAGAGAGGAAGCTCCAAGCCAAGATTCTGCTTTTCTTTTGGCCCTGAGCCATTTCAATTATTTGGGTAGTGGCAACATTCACTTTGCTAAGCACCTTTTCTAGACTTTTTAGGTGTGTTTGTTTGGATACCAAAGTTGTAAACCAGAGGCATTGCATTGGATATTTTGCACTCTCGTAAATCATTTGGGTAATGAAAGCCAACTCACCTCCCTCACACCATAATTCATTGGGAAGTCCTCCAAAGTTTAAGGTTGGAGTTTTGACCGCTGTTTTATTTAAATTATTCACTTTTCTCTTTGTTCCGAAGGCGGCATCGGAAGCCGACTTATGGAAGGGCGGATTGCAAATAACACATGCAAATCGATCTTCAGAGAGCAGAATGTCTTTGAATATAAAACGAGCATTTGGTTGTAATTGCAAGCTTATATGATCGGTAAGATGCGGGTTGTTATGGATGATTTTGACGCAATTTTGGAGTGCCTTTTCATCGATGTCCGAAGCCACGAAGTTCCATCCAAAAAGGGCATTTCCCAACATCGGATAAATGCAATTGGCTCCCACGCCGATATCCAAAACAGACACTGTACTTCCCAGTGGAATGATGTTCTGATTGGTTTGGGCTAATAAATCGGATAGGTAATGCAAATAATCGGCTCTACCAGGTATGGGAGGACAGAGATAATCTTTGGGAAGGTCCCAGCTTTGTATGTTGTAGTAGGATGCAAGCAACGCTTTGTTTACTGCTTTTACCGCATTGGGATCTGAAAAGTCAATGGTTTCAATACCGTGTTCGTTGATGAAAATATAATCAGCTAGTTCGGCAGTTTGCTTTTTTAACAAATCAAAATCATATCTTGAACGGTGCTGGTTGTTTGGGTGTAAATTGGTTTTTTCGGGTTTCATCTTTGTTTCATTAATCGATACATTCCATAAGAAGTAAATCGCCTTCTCGGTGGTTGATGGTTACCAAACCATCGTTGACTACTTCATTGCTACTTCCTGTTCTATACCCCAATACGAGTGGTTCATCGTTCAGCGGATATTTTAAGTTTTCTGTGGCGATTCCTTCTACTTTTCCAATAGGGATTAAAGAAATAGGAGTGCCTTTTGTATACCATTTTTTATAGGTATTGGGTAGTAAAAACACCTTTGAATGGTCGTCTAAAATGACAATTTTTAATTGATTACGATAACTAGGCAACAGCGTTAAGTTGGTAATGGTATGATCTGCTCTTTTGCCGGTTGCCCAAACCACATTGACTGCTTTGTGTCCTTTTTCGATTAAAAAATCAAATGCTTTTTCGAGATCAGTTTTGTTTTGATCCGGCGCATGAATGATTTCGATTGGAAATTGTTTTTCCTTGTATTGATGGGCATTGAAATCATCGTCAAAATCACCTAATAGCACATCTACTTTGATGTTGAGTTCCAACACTCTTTCAATGGCATTGTCTAGCACGACTACTATGGGAGACCATTCCAATAGTTGCCCCAGTAATTCGTTACTACAAGAAGCACCATTAGCAATGATGAGTGCGGGTTCTTGATCGTCTCTTACAATATGGTGCGATGACATAGCAGGATCATTTAAAAATGTAAATATAAATAAAACGAATGGTCTTTGG
>JAGNYR010000001.1:48102-74158 GCA_017984835.1 Flavobacterium sp.
TAGGTGTTTCCTTGGTGTTGAATGGTGAGCGTGTAGCTTTCACCAATGGCAGGAACAAAATTGGTACAAACGTATTCACCGGTATTGGGAGTTTCAGTAAAAACAAAAGAGGTGTTTGCGCTGTTCTTTAGGATCACACTGGCTCCGGAAACTTTTGGAATTTGGTTGCTGTAGAAATCAGTGGTGGTAGTCAATTTTATTTTTTGAACATTGCCCAAGGTACCTTTTTCCCAAGTTATTGAAGCATCCACAACCAATTTGGGTGCGGCAGTTTCTAATGCAATATCCACTTTGTCTTCGCAAGATAGGAAGATAAGTATGCTAAATAGGTAGAGTATGTTTTTCATAATAATGGAATTAAAATTTGAAATTATAAGTGACAGAAGGCACCATTCCGAAAATAGACAATCGGATGGCTTCGTTGTTTCCAGATTCAGAATTTTGTCTAAAACTGATGGAAGCGGCATTTTTTCGCCCGTATAGATTGTAAATGCTAAACACCCATTCGCCTTTCCAATTCCTTTTGGTGTTTTGTTTTGGTGTGAGCGTTGCGGCTACATCCAAATGATGGTAGGTAGGAAGGCTGTTTTGGTTGCGCAATCCATAACTTGGTATGATCAGTCCTTGGTATTCATATTGCCCGTTTGGGTAGGTGACAGGCTGACCCGTTTGCAGTATAAAATTGCCAGAAAAGGTCCATTTTGGGTTTAATTTATACGAACTCGTGACGGCCAAATTATGTGTTTTGTCATAAGCAGATCGGTACCAAACGCCATTGTTGATGCCTGTTTCTGTAGCCTCTCTTCCAGGAGTTCGTTGTTGCGATTTGGACAAGGTATAGGAAATCCAGCCGTTTAATCGTCCGCTGTTTTTTCGAAATAACACCTCAAGACCATACGAACGCATTTCGCCATTCAGGATCACTTGTTCAATAGCTTCGTTTGCTACTAAATTGGCTCCATCTATATAGTCCATTCGGTTTTGAATGTGTTTGTAATAGCTTTCGATTTCTAACGAATAAGCGTCCTCTTTGAGGTTTGAAAAATAACCTACCGCAAATTGATTGGCAATTTGAGGTTTGATGAAGGTGTCAGAAGGTGTCCACACGTCTAGTGGAGTAGGAGAAGCCGTATTGGAAACCAACTGTAGATACTGTGCCATTTTATTGTAGCTAAATTTCACCGATTTTGAGTCGTTTATTTCATACGACAGGGCAAATCGGGGTTCGAAATTAGAAAATGAGGCAATGGTTTTATTCGAGCCAAAGTAACTTGAATTTATAGGGGTAGCACTTTCATAAATGCCTAAAGTCGGATTGAACAATACCGCTTGATTGTTTTGATAGTTGTTTACATTCGAACTTCCTAAACGATAGAACATGCTGTATCTAAGTCCGTATTGGATGTTCATTTTTTGATTGATCTTTTGCTCGGCATCTACATACAAAGAAGGTTCAAAAGCATATTTTTTTTCTAATTGGCGGTAGTTGATGGAAGAGTTTTCATCGATGGGTTTGATGACACCCGGATTGAAATCATAGTAAATCGAATTGGCCCCAAAATTTACTTTCAACTTGTCGTTTGCGTAGTATTTGAAATCGTATTTGAAATTATAATTTTTGATTCCAGAATCCCAATTAAAGCCAATAAAATCCAATTGCAATCCGTAGTAATAATCACTGTAGATCATGGAAGCGTTTGAAAACAAACGGTCGTTGAACAGGTGATTCCAACGAAGGTTCAATGTGGAGTTTCCGTAGGTGTTGGAAAAACTTTTGTTGATGCTAAAAATATCTCTACCAAAATACCCCGATAAAAATAAGGTGTTGTTTTTATTGATTTTGTAGTTCATTTTGGTGTTCAAATCATAAAAGTAGGCCAAATTATCATTGTTGGCTAATTTCAAAAACAGGTGTGCATACGAACCTCTAGCACCAACCAAAAAGGATCCTTTTTCTTTTACGATAGGTCCTTCAAGAAGCAATCTACTGGAAATCAAGCCAATACCTCCGTTTGCATGAAACGCTTTGTTGTTTCCGTCTTTTTGATAGATATCTAAAACAGAAGAAGCTCTTCCACCAAAACGAGCTGGAATTCCGCCTTTGTATAATTTTAAATCTTTGATCGCATCCGGATTAAAAACAGAGAAGAATCCAAATAAATGTGACGTATTGAAAAGCGTTGCTTCGTCCAGAAGGACTAAATTTTGATCGGCTCCTCCACCTCGTACATTGAATCCTGATTGGCCTTCACCAGCATTGGTAACCCCGGGTAATAACAAGAGCGATTTGATGATGTCTACTTCTCCTAAAACAACAGGCATCTGTTTGATGGTTGAAATGGATAATTTATTCACGCTCATTTCTGCCTTTCGTGTATTGGATTTGTTTTTATCAACGATGGTTACTTCATCTAATAGCTCTCCTTTTTCAGTTAATGTAAAATTTTTGGTGCTGTTTTGTTGAAGTGTGAATTTTTGTATGATGGTTTCGTAACCCAAATAAGTGATTTCGAGTTCGTAATCTCCTTTGGGAAGTGTGATGGAATAAAAACCATATTCATTTGTAGAAAGGAAATAGTTTTGATTTTTTACAGAAACGGTTACGCCGATTAGTGTTTCATTGTTTTTTGCATCCGAAACGATACCGCTCAAAGTAAACTTATCTTGTGCAAACGAAAAACAAAGCGACAGAATCGATACGAAAAGTACAACGATTTTTTTAGATGTCATCATAGGATATTATTTGCCGTAAATTTCGTAAATAAAACACCATTTTTAACAAGAATTATGTTAATGTATGGTTAATACAAAAGCGCCGTGTTGAAAAAAATAAATACTTTTACAAATCTGTTATTCTCAAAAAGATGAAATTTCGATTCGTGCTTTGTTTTTTATTGTCTTTTGGTTGTTCTACCTTGGTTCATTCCCAGATTGAATCGAGTAAGAAGAAGCTAAAATTAGCTTTGAAACCCAGACAAAATGCTCCCGAGCAAACCAAAAAAACCATCCCTCAAAAACAAGCAGAGCCCACCATTAAATATGAAAGTCAGTTGCTGAAAAAGCAAGAAGACCCTTTGATGAAAGCGCTGTCTAATGTTCCTAAAATTGAAGTTGCAGAGAAAAAGCAATTCGAAGTAAAAAATTCCTCCGAATTGTACGAGCAACGATTGAAAAAGAAAGAAGGTGAGATCCAAGACCGATTTAAAAGCGATACTTTTTTGGGGCAATTTAGTTCTTCTACGAAGACCATTCGAATTGCTTGTAGGGATCACGAGGCTCCAGATGGTGATTTGGTTCGGGTATGGCTCAACGATCAGATTGCAATCAATCAAATTTTGTTGGATGTTGATTTCAAAGAAATCTATTTAGAATTGAATGAGGGGATCAATAAAATAGAGTTTGAGGCACTGAATCAAGGCGAATCGGGTCCGAATACCGCGCAGTTTGTAATTGTAAATGCTAAAGGCGTTGTGGTTACTTCAAACAAATGGAACCTAACAACTGGTGTGAAAGCCAAAGTGATTGTGGTCAAAGAAGATGTGTTGGGGAAGTAAAAAGGTAAGTGTAAATAGCATTTTGTATAAAAAAAAAGACGGTTATCATTTGATAACCGTCTTTTTAGTTTTTATGGGTACGTACTTAATTCAATTTAGCTAAAATAGTATTGAATGTTGCACTTGGTCGCATTGCTTTGTAAACAAGCTCTGGATTTGGTTTGTAATAACCTCCGATTTCTTGTTTTTTACCTTGTGAACCAATTAATTCGGCATTGATTTGCGCTTCGTTATCGGTAAGTTCTTTTGCAATAGGACTGAAAATAGCTTTCAATTCCAAATCTTTATCTTGGGCTGCAAGTGCTTGAGTCCAATATAAAGTAAGGTAGAAATGAGATCCTCTGTTGTCTATTTGTCCTACTTTTCTCGCAGGAGATTTGTCAGTGTCTAAGAATTTTTCTGTTGCTGCATCTAAAGTTTCAGAAAGCACCAAAGCTTTTGGGTTGTGGAATACTTGGCCTAAATGTTCTAAAGAAACGCCCAGAGCTAAAAATTCTCCCAATGAATCCCAACGTAAATAACCTTCTTCAATAAATTGCTCGATGTGTTTAGGCGCTGATCCACCTGCACCGGTTTCAAATAAGCCTCCACCATTCATTAATGGTACAATTGATAGCATTTTAGCAGATGTTCCTACTTCTAAAATCGGGAATAAATCGGTTAGGTAGTCACGTAATACGTTTCCGGTTACAGAAATTGTATCCAAACCTTGGATCAATCGTTCCATGGTGAAGTTGGTCGCTTCTATCGGATTTAAAATTCGGATATCCAATCCTTGGGTTTCGTGGTCTTTTAAATATTGGTTTACCTTGATGATCAATTGTCTGTCGTGCGCTCTGTTTTCATCCAACCAAAATACAGCTGGTGTATTTGATAAACGAGCTCTGTTTACAGCCAATTTAACCCAGTCTTGTATAGGCGCATCTTTTACTTGACACATTCTGAAAATGTCGCCAGCTTCAACCGCTTGTTCCATAAGCACCTTTCCAGTTGCATCGGTAACTTTAACAGTTCCGTTAGCGCTTACCTGGAAGGTTTTGTCGTGTGATCCGTATTCTTCTGCTTTTTGAGCCATCAATCCTACATTTGGAACACTTCCCATTGTTTTTGGATCAAAGGCACCGTGTTTTTTACAAAAATCGATGGTAGCTACATACACACCTGCATACGCTCTATCTGGAATGATTGCTTTGGTGTCTTGACCTTTTCCTTCTTTGTTCCACATTTGCCCAGAAGTTCTAATCATTGCAGGCATTGAAGCATCAATGATGACATCAGACGGAACGTGTAAATTGGTAATTCCTTTTTCAGAATTGACCATGGCTAGAGAAGGGCTTGTCGAATAAACCGCATCGATGGCAGCTTCTACTTCAGCTTGTTTTGCGTGACCCGCTATTTTTGCATAAACGTCACCCAATCCATTTCGAGTATCAACTCCTAGTTCTGCGAATAAATCGGCGTATTTTTCAAAAACATCTTTGTAAAAAACAGTAACTGCAGCGCCAAAAATAATTGGATCAGAAACTTTCATCATGGTCGCTTTCATGTGAATTGAAAACAACACGTTTTTAGATTTTGCATCTGCAATTTCTTGCGCGATAAATTGTTTGAATTTATTTAAATTAAAGGCAGCGCTATCAATGATTTCGCCTTTTAATAAAGGTGTGCTTGCTTTTAAAACGGTACCGTTATTGTTTGTGTCAAAAAATTCAATTTTCACATCCGTTGGTTCAGATACGGTAACCGAAGTTTCGGTTCCATAAAAATCACCGTCCTGCATGCTTGCAACATGTGTTTTTGAATCGCTTGTCCAAGCACCCATAGAATGCGGGTGTTTCTTGGCGTAATTCTTTACCGCTTTGGGTGCTCTTCTGTCCGAGTTTCCTTCACGTAAAACGGGGTTTACAGCCGATCCTAAGACTTTCGCAAATTTTGCTTTGACTGTTTTTTCTTCTTCTGTTTGAGGAACTTCCGGAAAATTAGGAATTGCATAACCTAATTTTTGTAATTCACTGATCGCTTCTTTTAATTGAGGTACAGAAGCAGATATGTTAGGCAATTTGATGATGTTTGCATCAGGTGTGTTAGCTAAGTTTCCTAGCTCTGTAAGTGCATCCCCAATTTTTTGATCGTCTTTTAGGTATTCTGGAAAATTGGCTATGATTCTACCAGCTAATGAGATGTCTCTGCTTTCTACATCAATATTTGCAGTTGCAGCAAAAGATTTAATGATAGGAAGCAATGAATAAGTTGCCAACATCGGCGCTTCATCTGTTAGTGTGTAGATAATTTTAGAATTTGACATTGTAAGTATGTTTTGAGTGCTTTTAATCTGTTTGATTGTTGTTATTACGTAAATAAATTTACGGTCTGCAAATATAATAATTCCATATAAATTAGCATCTTTTTTATCTTACGAAATCGATTGAATTATGTAATTGTCAATTATTTTTCTCAAAATTATCAAATTGTCAAAGAATGTATTTAAATAGGGGTATAAAAAAAAGTCTCAATAATGATTGAGACTTTTTTTATGTTGAGAAATAAGAAATTATCTTCTTCTTTCTTTAATTTTAGCTTTCTTACCAGTAAGTTCTCTAAAGTAGTAGATTCTTGCTCTACGAACTTTACCTCTTTGGTTCAATTCAATTTTTTGTAAAGCTGGTAAGTTGATAGGGAAGATACGCTCAACACCTACTGCTCCAGACATTTTACGGATGGTGAAAGTTTCAGTGTTTCCTGATCCTTTTCTTTGAATTACCACTCCTTTGAAGAACTGAGTTCTTGTTTTTTCACCCTCTTTAATTTCATAGTAAACTGTGATAGTATCTCCAGCTCCGAAATTTGGGAAATCATTTTTTGCTACTAATTCGTCTTGAACGAATTTCATTAAATTTGACATAACAATATTTTATTTATGTTTGAATCAGAGCAACATACACGGTTTTCGCCAGAGGTTGGTCCAAATTTGGCTGCAAATATAATCATTTTATTTAAAGAGAAAAGTTTTTTAGTGTTATTTTTCTGACTTTACGTCCTGTAAATCCCCTCAACTAACCCAGTAGCTCGATTTGTTTCAACACGGCTTCATCCGAAATGGGATAATCCTTATTGTGTCGGATGCTTTCAAAGACACAATCAAAAAGAGCATTGAAATTTCCCTTTTTGGATGGGATTGAACGCGTTACGCTCGAGCCATTTTCGTCAATGAGGGTAAGCTTTCCTTCTTTTCCTTCAGGTTCTATTCCAAAATGAGTGTCTGTTGGTAGCATTCCATTGATTAATTGGGCTTCTTGGGTGTCGCAGAACTCTTTTACGAAGCTGCCTTTTGTACCATGCACTACTATTCCGGCTTGTGCATCTGCCACGAGCATACTAGTTGTGATGAATACGTTGGTTTTGCTAAATTGCAAATGCATGAAACCAAAATCGGGTACTTGTGTATTGGTACGGTAGTTGTTTTGGTAGCCATAATGTTGGGTGGGCAAACCAAAAATGGAAATGGCTTGGTCGATGAGGTGCGAACCCAAATCAAACCATATTCCGCTTCCTGGAACGGGTGTTTCTTTAAAAAATTTAGGACCAATTACAGGTCTGAATCGGTCAAAGCGTAAATGCATTTCTACGATATCTCCCAAAATGCCACTTGTGATCACTTCTTTTGTAGCCATAAAATCGCTACTCCAGCGGCGGTTGTGGTAAATAAATATTTTTCTGTTTACCTCTTTGGCGAGGGCTTGCAATGTTTTGAATTCTTCTACAGTGGTTACAGCAGGTTTTTCAATTAACACGTGCTTTCGTGCCAAAAGTGCTTTTTGAGCGTATTCAAAATGGGTAAAATTTGGTGTATTGACTACTACTAGTTCGATGGATTCATCGGCTAACAGGTCTGTGACAGAATCATAACTGATTATTTCTGGATAATCAAGAGGTGCTTTTTTATCGTTTCTTTCAAGAACGGCTTTGAGTTCAAATCCGTCATGGGTAGCTAAAAAAGGCGCATGAAATACTTTGCCCGACATGCCGTATGCCAAAAGGGCTGTTACAATCGGGTTTTTCATTATTTTTCTTTGTTTTCTAGTAGGTCTGGACGTCTGTTTTGGGTGTGTTCATATGCTTGGTCTTCACGCCATTGATCTATCTTTGCAAAGTTTCCACTGGTTAATACTTCGGGAACTTTCCAACCTTTATAATCTGCGGGGCGAGTGTATATAGGACCCGAAAGTAAATTGTCTTGAAAACTATCGGTTAGTGCAGAAGTCTCATCACTGAGTACACCAGGAATCAATCGGATCAATGCGTCGGAAAGGACTAAGGCTCCTAGTTCGCCACCACTCAGTACATAATCGCCAATCGATATTTCTTTAGTAATAAAATGATCACGCACGCGTTGATCTACCCCTTTGTAATGTCCGCACAAAATGATGATGTTTTGATACATCGACATGGTGTTGGCCATTTTTTGGTTCAAGGTTTCTCCGTCGGGCGACATGTAGATGATTTCGTCATAAGTACGCTCCGATTTCAAATGAGCAATACAATCATCAATAGGCTGAATCATCATGACCATCCCGGCGCCTCCGCCGTATGGATAATCATCAACGCTCTTTTGTTTGTTGGTTGTATAATCTCTTAAATTATGAAAATGAACTTCTACTAACCCTTTGTCGATTGCGCGTTTCATGATCGATGCTTCAAAAGGGCTTTTTAGTAATTCGGGTAGTAAAGTAATAATGTCAATTCTCATACGGGTCAATTCGGTTGACAAATATACAAATTACAAATGATTTTTTTGGGAGCAACCAGGCGGTTTTTATTAAACCATCGAATCCGAAACCCATCAGGTTTTTATCTCAATTCCCGTTGATATTTGAAATTGATATTGCAATTGATATTTGCAATTGATTTTTGCAATTGATATTGCAATTGTTTTTACCCTTTTAGACGATCAAGTCTTCCTTTTTTCTTCACAATGTTTTTATAGTCCCATTGAATGTCGCGTGATTTCACGAGCCATTTTTTTACATCGTCTACAGTGATCTCTTCTACAGACGTATAGAAAATGGATGCATCTTTGAATTTTGCTCCTTTCACATGTAATTGGGGTGCCTCAAAGTCGGCGCCGCTCCAAAACATCAGTCGGATGCCCGGTTTTTGTTTGCTATAACCCACGATAGGATTGCCCTCAATAAACCAAACAGGATGTGCATGCCAGACTTTACTTTCTGCTTCGGGCAATTCGTGGGTAATTGTTGCAGCAAGTAGTGCGCAAATTTCTTGATCTTGCGGACTTTGTTTGAGGTTGTAGGCTTCGATTTCGTGGTGCATTTTGCTCACGTTTACTGTTCTGAAATTTCTTTTAACTTTTCTAAGGCTTTCGGATAAGTAGTGTTAAAAAAGTCTTCATAGTCTTCAACTGTATCCATTTCAACCGTTAGGATTGTTTTACCTTCTTGTTCTTGAAAGCTGTAATTTTCATGTCCGCCGGTCCATTTTTCGACCAGCTCACCTGTGGTTATTTCTATTTCGCCGTCTAAAAAGCCGTAATGTTTGATTGAAACAAAGGCGGCGGGTTGGTTTTCTACAATGACCGATACCATGCCTCCTTTTTTTCCATTTTCATCGACGCCAACAAAATAAATTTTACTGCCTTTTTCCCAATTTCCTTCATAGGTAGAAGTAGGGTTAAAAACCGCTACCCAATATTCATAGGTACTTTTGTCTTTTAATCCCAGCATCGTTTCGTATACCTTGTGAGCTGCTGCGTTTATTTCGATTGTAAATTGTAGTGTTTTCATTTTTTTTAAGATTTTAATAGGGTAAAACAGCGATTCAATTATTGTATTAAATATTTATTGAATTAAGATTCAAATGTTTTGATTGACTAAGTTTTTTTATCATCAAAAATAACAAAAAAAATAAACCCAACTTGTAGTATTTATTTGATTCCGTATTAATTTGTTGTTTTTTTATTTCATCCCTGCGCTAGGGGTAGTAGAGGAAAGCCCACAGCCGGGTGCAGCGGCAGCGAAAGGAGGCGCGGACTTGCAACGGATGACCCGACCCAAAGGGGAGCGCCCAAAAAAAAACAGTATCGGGTACCGACCAAAACTAGTTTTTGTGGTTTTGTTTTTATGTTGTAAATTTGCCTACATTTTTAATAAAAAACAAGCACATGGAAAACGGAATATATGCTAAATTTAACACGACCAAAGGTCCGATTTTAGCCAAATTGTCACATGATTTAACTCCAGGAACTGTAGGTAACTTTGTAGCGTTAGCTGAAGGAAATCTTGAAAACAAAGCGCGTCCGCAGGGAACTCCTTATTTTGATGGATTGAAATTTCACCGTGTGATTCCTGATTTTATGATCCAAGGGGGTTGCCCTCAAGGTCAAGGAACCGGTGGTCCAGGGTATCAATTTGAGGATGAATTTCATCCAACATTAAAACACGACCGTCCAGGAGTGTTGAGCATGGCCAATTCGGGACCAGCATCAAATGGTTCGCAATTTTTCATTACGCACGTTCCGACGTCATGGTTGGATAACAAACACACTGTTTTTGGTCATGTTGTTGAAGGACAAGAAGTGGTTGATGCTGTTGAGCAAGGTGATTTTATGGATACCGTAGAAATTTTACGTGTAGGTGATGAAGCCGCTAGTTGGAATGCAGTGGAAGCTTTTAGAGTATTTGAAGGTGCTCGTTTGCGTCGTATCGAAGAAGCGAAACAACAAGCAGAGGCGGCTATGGAAAAATTAGCAGCTGGTTTTGAAAAAACAGAAAGCGGATTGCGTTATCAAATCATTCAAAAAGGAAATGGTAAGAATGCTGAAAATGGCAAAACCGTATCGGTACATTATCAAGGTGCTTTAGATAACGGAAAAGTTTTTGATTCTTCGTATCCAAGAAAAAAACCAATCGAATTTAGATTGGGTCAAGGTCAAGTAATTGAAGGTTGGGATGAAGGAATTGCTTTGTTGCAAGTGGGTGATAAGGCTCGTTTCGTGATTCCGTCGTATTTAGCGTATGGAGCTTCTGGAGCAGGTGGGGTTATTCCGCCCAATGCTACCTTGGTTTTTGATGTAGAATTAATGGATGTCAAATAATTCATCCTTTACATAAGTTGATAAAAATCTCAAAGTAACTACTTTGAGATTTTTTTTTATATTTGAAAGAAATAAATCCAATAGTATGAAGACCTTAGATCAATGGTTTAACGAATATGCGGTTAGCCATCAAAATGAAACCAACATAGCCATTCATTATATTTGTGTACCCCTTATTTTCTTTTCGATCATCGGGTTTTTTCTTTCGATTCCCTCACAAGCACTGGTTGCTTTTTCGGGTTTTGATTACCCGCTTGTTGTGAATTGGGCTTCGGTTGCTATCTTGTTGTTGTTTCTATTTTATGTGCGTTTGTCGTTTTCTATGGCGCTAAAAATAGTACTTTTTGCAAGTGCTTGTTTGGTTGTAAATCATTATATCTCGCAACATGTAACCCTTTGGTTGGTTTCGTTGGTGGTTTTTGTTTTGGCCTGGATAGGTCAGTTTTACGGACATAAAGTGGAGGGTGTGAAACCTTCGTTTCTAAAAGATATTCAGTTCTTATTGATTGGCCCAGCTTGGGTAATCAAGAAATTATTTTCATAAAAAAAAGTCCGAACTAGTTCGGACTTTTTTTTTATGTGATGATTAAATATCGTCAAAATCGATGTCGGTGAAGTTTTTTTCAGCTTTTGGCTCTTCGCTTGCGGGAACATCGTTGGTGTATTCTCTTTTAAAATCTTTTTGATGTCTTTCAGAAATAACTTCTTCTCCTTTGTTGTTAAAAACAAATGCGGTCATTTCGTCTAAAATATCTTTAAAGGCGATAAAATCTTCTTTGTACAGATAAATTTTATGTTTTTTGAAATGAAACGAACCATCTTCTTCGGTAAATTTTTTACTTTCGGTAATGGTGATGTAATAATCTTCTGATTTGGTAGCTCTTACATCAAAAAAATAAGTTCTTCTTCCTGCTCGTAATACTTTAGAAAAAATCTCGTCTTTTTCTAATAAATCATTTTCTCTCATATTTTTCCAATCAATTAAGTTGTTTATTTTCTGTAACCAAAAATCATAAAAAAAATAATAGTAAGCAAATATTAATCGAAATCTTTTTCTGAAAGTTGTTTGTAATAAAGTTCTTTATAATACCCTTCTTCATTTACTAATTGATTATGAGAACCTTGCTGAATAATTCTGCCTTCGTCGATGATTATGATTTTATCTGCATTTTTTGCAGAAGATACCCGGTGGCTCACAATGAGGGTTGTTTTGTCTTTGCAAATCTCGAGCAAGTTGTGAAGTATTTGTTCTTCTGTTTCGGTGTCTACAGCCGATAAACAGTCGTCTAGCAATAAGATTTCGCCATTCTTAATAAGCGCTCGTGCAATCGATACACGTTGTTTTTGTCCGCCCGATAACGTAATTCCTCTCTCACCTAATATGGTTTCGTACTGTTCTTGAAAACCCATGATGTTCTCATGAACTACGGCTTGTTTCGCTGCATTGACCACCTCGTCGAACGTTGCGTTTTCTTTTCCGAATTTGATGTTGTTGATGATGCTATCCGAAAACAAAAAGGGATCTTGTGGCACAATACCAATGCTGTTTCTAAGGTCGTATAAATTTAACTTCGAAATCGATTCGCCGTCAATTAAGATGTCCCCTTTTTGAATGTCATACATGCGAGTGATCAATGTCAGGATACTGGATTTACCCGATCCTGTTTTACCCAATATGGCTAAAGTTTCTCCCTTGTTAATAGAAAATGAGATGTCTTTTAACGCTTCAATGTGGGTGTCATCATACGTAAAACTGACGTTTTTGAATTCGATGGCTCCTTGGATTGGCGTTGTGTTGGGGTTGGTATTGGTGATTTCCGGTTGAATTTTTAAAAATTCATTGATTCTTTTCTGAGAGGCTTCGGCTTCTTGTACCATGGAAGAAACCCATCCAATGGACGCCACCGGCCATGTTAGCATGTTTACATACAAAATGAATTCTGCAATGGTTCCAATGTTTTTGATGACACCATTGATGTACATCAATCCACCAAAATAGATCACTACCAGATTACTCACACCGATCAGCGTGATCATCAAAGGTCCAAAAAGTGATTGTACACTTGCTAGTTGTAAACTTTTTGATTTGCTTTCGTTGGCGAGTGAAATGATGTTTTCCTGGTTCTGGTTTTCTAATGAATAGGCTTTGATGACACGAATTCCTGAAAACACTTCTTGAGTAAAACTCGATATTTTTGATAAATATTGCTGAAAAATGGTGCTTCGCTTGTTGATTTCTACACTCAATTTGAAAATAATGTAAGATAACAGAGGTAAGGGAAGTAATGTGTACAATGTTAGGGTAGGAGAAACATGGTACATGTACAAAATTACAATCGCAAATCGGATGAGGGTATTGATGGTGTACATGACAGCGGGGCCCACATACATTCTTACTTTTCCAACATCTTCACTGATGCGATTCATCAAATCGCCCGTTCTATTCTGTTTGTAGAAGTTTTGATCTAATTTTTCATATTGTTGAAACACTTCGTTTTTGAGATCGAATTCAACGTGTCTCGACATTACAATCAGCGTTTGTCTCATTAAAAAGGTCAAAAAACCTGCCACCAATGCTGTGCCAATGACCAGCAAGATGTTTTCAATCAATCCACTTTTTATGGTACTTATCGCTATGCCCGATTGGTGCGCTTCTTCAATAGCTTTGAACGACTTACTGATTAATTTTGGGGTAAACAAAAAGAAGATTTGCGCTACAATGGTGATGATGATTCCGAATAAAAATCGAAATTTATATTTTATGAAATATTTATTTAAATAAGCTAATTCTTTCATTATTGCGATGCATTCAGGATTAATATTGTTTATTTTTAGTTAAAAAAAGGAATATTTTTAAAATAAACACACTTCCTTGAAATTGGTTTTGATTACTGATTTA
Organism: Flavobacterium sp.; assembly: GCA_017984835.1. Taxonomy (GTDB): domain Bacteria; phylum Bacteroidota; class Bacteroidia; order Flavobacteriales; family Flavobacteriaceae; genus Flavobacterium. The sequence goes on from JAGNYR010000001.1 coordinate 61,664, forward strand.
TTAAATTTTACAAAAAAACAAGCCGTTGTTTTGAATAATAACATAAATTTGTCTAACCTTTTTGATAAAGTCGCAACAAAATTATAAATATGATTACAGAAACTAATAGCGTAGAAGCGCTTCAAAAAATGAATCCGGTCTTCGGGCAAATCTCGTTTGACAATCACGAACAAATTGTATTTTGTAACGACAAAGATACGGGATTAAAAGCAATAATTGGTATTCATAATTCAGTTTTGGGACCTGCACTTGGAGGAACTAGAATGTGGAATTATGCCAATGAATGGGAAGCTTTGAACGATGTATTGCGTCTATCTCGTGGGATGACTTATAAGTCTGCGATAACGGGATTGGATTTAGGAGGTGGAAAAGCCGTAATCATTGGTGATGCAAAAACTCAAAAAACACCTGAGTTAATGCGTAAGTTTGGCGAATTTGTGCATTCCCTATCAGGAAGATACATTACGGCAGAAGATGTCGGAATGGAAACCAAAGACATGGACACAGTTCATGACGTGACACCCTACGTGACCGGTATTTCGGAATCTAGAGGTGGCTCTGGAAATCCTTCTCCAGTTACTGCTTTAGGGGTGTATATGGGGATGAAAGCAGCCGCAAAATATAAATTTGGATCCGATAGCTTAGCCGGTAAGAAAATACTTGTTCAAGGAATTGGACATGTAGGTGAAACGTTGGTTGATTACCTAGCAAAAGAAGGTGCTTTGGTAGAAATTTCGGATATCAATGAAGCACGTCTAGAAGAAGTGAGTCAAAAATATGGGGCTTCTATTTATAGAGGAGATGATGTCTATTCGGCAGCTGTCGATATTTATGCACCTTGTGCCCTTGGCGCTACGATCAATGATCAAACGGTTCATAAAATACAAGCAAAAGTGATTGCGGGTGCTGCAAACAATCAATTAGCCGATGAGAATATACACGGACCGATTTTGATGGAACGCGGGATATTGTACGCTCCTGACTTTTTGATCAACGCAGGTGGTATCATCAGTGTGAATTCTGAAATTGCAAAATACGATCATGCAGAAACCATTCGCAGAACAGAGAATATTTACCATACGACCTTAGAAATTTTCGATTATGCTTTGGCTCATAAATTGACGCCTCAAAAAGCAGCTATGGCTTTGGCCGAAATTCGAATTGCCGAACGTAAAAAAGAAAAGCTTGCCTAATAATAGGCTTTCCAAAAAATAATTCTATTTTTGCAGCGCGAAAGTGAACGTGCTTTCGCGCTGTTATTTTATACTAATTCAAAAGTTCTTATCCGTGTTAAACAGAAGACATATTCGAGTAAAAGTGATGCAGTCTATTTATGCCATGCATCAAAATGGTTCAGATAATCTTGAAAAACAAGAGAAATTCTTAGCAGCAAGTACTGAAAATATTTTGGAACTCTACTTGATTTTACTTTCTGCATTGGTTGAAATTAGAAAAAAAGAACTTGAATTTATCGAGATTTCTAAGAAAAAACACTTAGCAACACCCGAGGAAAGAAACCCCAATTTACGTTTTGTAAACCATCCGATACTTCTTGCTCTTGAAGAAAACAATTCATTGAGTAAAGCTCTTGCTGATCACAAAATCAACAATTGGAATGTAAACGATTCAACGATTTTGACCCTTTTACAAGAAATTAAAAGCAGTGCGTTGTATGCTAAATACATGGCAAAAGCTTCGACTACCTTTGAAGAAGATCGTTTTTTCATCGCGGATCTATTTGCCGAAATCGTTGCTCCAAACGAAACATTGTATTCGTATTTGGAAGATTTTAAATTGACTTGGGTGGATGATATCCCGATGGTGAATACACAAATTCATAAAGAATTGAAACAGTTTTCTAAATCGGAAGATAGTTTTAGAGTGACCAAACTATACAAAGATATTGAGGACAAAGATTTTGGTGTGACCTTGTTTAGAAAAACCGTTTTAAACGAAGAGAAATTAGCCAAAGAATTTCAAGATAAAACACCAAATTGGGATATAGAGCGTATCGCTGAATTGGATACCATCATCTTAAAAATGGCCATTTGTGAGTTTTTGAACTTTCCTTCCATTCCTGTGAAAGTAACGATCAACGAATATTTGGAGTTGGCAAAAGAATATTCTACACCAAAAAGTAGTATTTTTATCAACGGAATTTTAGATAATTTAGTCAAAGAATTTCAAGAGACCGATAAAATCAAAAAAATCGGTCGAGGTTTAATGTAAAATATAATAATCGATTGCCTGAGCAATCACAAATAATTTAAATTATGGAACAATTAGGTCAATTTTTGCCTTTTATTTTAATGTTTGTAGTAATCTACTTCTTTATGATTTTACCACAACAAAAGAAAATTAAAAAAGAAAAAGCATTTGAAAGCGGGTTAAAAGTAGGAGACAAGATCATTACCAAAAGTGGTTTTCATGGTAAAATTGCTGAAATGGCAGAAACTACCGCAGTAATCGAAACCATGGCGGGTAAAATGAAAATTGAAAAATCGGCTATATCTATGGAAATGAGTGCTGTCTTGAATAAGAAAGCATAGTTTATTAAGTTATCACTGATAAAAAAAATCCAAATTCACTCAGAATTTGGATTTTTTTATTTTTTGTATGCATCGTTCAGGCCTTTTCCTTCTAGGATCATAGGGGTTATTTTTTCAGAGCGGGACTGCTTTGTTTTCTCTTGTTTGGCACTTTCTATGTACTCCATATAGTCATTTTGCTTTGCCTCGGATAATTTTTCAAAAGCCACTTTGAGTGTTTGGTTTTGTTTTAAAACCTCCTCAAAATAGGGGCAAACTACCTTTTCTTTTTTAGATGGTTTTAGTACCCATCCTTTCTTTTCATTTTCAATCGCTTCATTGATGTATCGTATGATGTTGACTTCATCGATTTGATCCATGTGCGTAAATCGCCACTGCCTCAGCGCTTTTGTCACTCCTTCGTTGGCGTTTACCAATACCTTCAAATCGTCTTTTAGAAAAACACCATTGAAGAACCAAATCGTAAAAAAATTCTTGAAACCTCCGATTCCAATCACATTTTTATTATTTAAAGTATACGCAGGAGCTCCCCATTTTAGGGTGGCTACCAACTCTGTTTTCGCGATGCATTTTTGCAGTGCTTCGAGTTCTTTTTGCCAAGTATGTACTTTGTTCCAAGTATGTTTTTCTTCCATTTTTCGCTACTTATTAAAAGTAGTAGTGGCTGTGAGTTGCGCAATTTTGATGATTACTTCGACTGCTTTTTGCATGCTTTCTACAGGAACGTATTCATATTTCCCGTGAAAATTGTGTCCTCCCGCAAATATGTTAGGGCAGGGAAGCCCCATGTAAGAAAGGCGAGATCCATCTGTTCCTCCGCGGATTGGTTTGATGAGTGGTTCAATGTCAAGTTCTCTCATGGCTTTCTCTGCCAGATCAACAATGAATTTCATCGGTTCCACTTTTTGACGCATATTGTAATACTGATCTTTTACTTCTGAAATGACAATATCTTCGCCAAATTGTGCTGCAAATTGATCGTTGAATTGTTTGGTAAGGGTATGAATCAACGTTTTACGTTCTTCAAATTTCGCTTCATCAAAATCACGGATAATCAATTCTAGAACGGTCTCTTCGATACTTCCTTTGAGGTGATGTACGTGGAAAAAACCTTCATAACCTTCGGTGTCTTGCGGAGTTTCTTTTTTGGGTAATGCGTTGATAAAATCATTCGCAATAAGCATCGAATTGATCATTTTCCCTTTGGCATAACCCGGATGGACGCTTTTCCCTTTGAAAGTAATGGTCGCTCCGGCTGCATTGAAATTTTCGTATTCGAGTTCGCCAATTTGACTTCCGTCCATGGTGTATGCCCATTGCGCGCCAAACTTTTCGACATCAAATTTATCTGCTCCACGACCAATTTCTTCGTCTGGGGTAAACCCAACTCTAATTTTACCGTGTTTGATTTCTGGATGCTGGATGAGGTATTCCATTGCCGTGATGATCTCTGTAATTCCGGCTTTGTCGTCTGCTCCAAGAAGGGTATTTCCGTCGGTTGTGATCAGTGTTTGCCCTTTGTATAAAAGTAAATCTTTGAAATAGGTTGGCGACAAGACAATGTTTTTTTCTTTGTTAAGCAAAATATCGTTCCCATCGTAGTTGCTTATGATTTGTGGGTTGACATTAGCCCCTGTAAAATCGGGCGTTGTATCAAAATGTGCGATAAAACCAATTGTTGGTACTTCCTCGGTAATGTTGCTTGGTAGCGTTGCCATGACATACCCATAGGTGTCGATTGTAACGTCTTCCATGCCAATTTGTTTGAGTTCTTCTACGAGTAAGTTGGCTAAGTCAAATTGTTTGGCCGTACTAGGTGTAGTCGTTGAATAGGGATCCGATTCGGTATCTATGGTAACATAACTGATGAATCTGTTTATGATGTTTTGCATGATGTGTTATTTTTAGCAAATATAAGAATTGGTTGATTTTTATTTGATGACAATATCATATTTTTCGAGCAGTCCTTTGAGGCCTTCAAGAGAAAATTGTGCTTTTTTAATTTTGTTTTTCTCGGGATCAATCGTGAAATCGTAACTGGTAGTGAAATCAGCTTTATTGGCAATGGTATCTATGAACACGGCTCTTCGAAGGTTGCAGTTATCAAATACAGCTTCGGTTAAATCACTGTTCATGAAATCGACCGAAATCATGCTGCAATTGATGAATTGCATTTTCTTAAGCTTTAATTTGTAGAATTTGGCATAGTCAAGCAAACAATCTTTGAATCCGAAATCATAAATCACCTGATCGGTCATGGCAAAATTCACATTGGTAAAATTACATTTTGTAAAAAAAGCACCACGAAGGGATACGTAGTTGATTTTGGTATCGTTAAAATTACAATCAAAAAAATTGCAATCAATAAAGGTTACCGCTAAAAAGTCACAAGCAGTAAAATCACAATGATGGAAATTACAATTTTCAAAGTCTTTGTATTTGATGTCTTTTTCTTCAAATATTTTCCCTTTTATTTCGGCATCTAAAATATAATCTGTGTTCATTGTATGGATGAGTTATAGGTAGTAAAACTAATCAAAATAATTATATTTTTTTTCCTATTTTTGGAGATAATTATAACATACTTCAAACGATACTTTAATTTGTAAAAGATCATGAAAAAAATACTTTTTATTTGCTTGTCATTTTTGTTGTTGGGTTGTACCGATAATGACGATACGCTTTCTCCAATCATCGGACAATGGAAGTTAACTTTTGTCGAGCAAAACAATATTGGAGGAGTTGGATTGAATATTGATTATTCGGCAGATAATGTAATCTATACTTTTGGACCCGATGGAATTGTAACCGTTTCTGCAGATAATGCCATTCACACGGCTGGTACACATACTTATTTGTATGAATTTAATTATTTGTCAGGAAATCCTTCACCGGGTGAGACGCAGTTGTATGTGTTGCAAATTAATAACACCCGATGGATTTATAGTTTAAATGCCAATACCATGACGTTGGACAATAGTTATGTTGATGGGCCAAGAATACATTTGGTAAGACAATAATTAGGACATAGCAGAAAACAAAAAATCCTTAAACAGTAGTTTAAGGATTTTTTTTGTGACCTCGACTGGATTCAAACCAGTAACCTTCTGAGCCGTAATCAGATGCGCTATTCAGTTGCGCCACGAGGCCTTTTTTGTGGGTGCAAATATAGTAATTCAATTTGTTTTTGCAAGAAGTTTTGCTAAAAAATGCAATTAAATTTTCTAATTACCCAATGCTCTTTTGGTTACATAGGCTCTGTATCCAATAATCGCCATTTGCCATTTCTTTGCCTTGCTAATATCAAGTTGTCTTTTAGTAAAACTTGGAAGTAGAACTTTGTTTATTTTTGCTAGTATTTTATACATTCTTTTTGAGTAAAGTAACGAATTATGTTTTAGTAAGGTCTTTTATAATTTACTTTTTTTTTTTGAATAGTTGCTTTGTTACTGTTTTGATTTGCTTTTTGAAGTTCTTCTCGCGCTTTGATCAATTCTTCTTTCGCCTTGATTAATTCTTCCTTAGCTGCATTGAGTTCCTCTACTGATTCCGATTTTGGAAGTAAATTCTGAAATTGATTTTTAAAATTCTTCATGCCTTCATCGTCTCTCAAATCATAAAAACCTTGGATAGAAGTTGGGTTTTTGTCTTCAGAATTGTGCATTTCTATTCGATGCTCATTTTTGATTTTCTCTAATTCTTCTGCCGAATAATCTTCGCCACCTTCAATTACTTTTCCATCTTCAATAACCAGCTGTTTTTTGTTGGGATTTTTGATGATTATTTTAGATTTAGTGCTGCTAAACATACCTTTGTCATCTGGAAATGAAAAAGTAAAAGACTCCGATTTTGGGTCCAAGTCTTCAAATCTAAATTGCTTGATCATTCCGTTGTTACTCAAATCACGTATTTCAAATGGGTTTGAATTCTCTGATTGACCAAAACCTACTTGATCTTGGTTTTTAAAGAAAGTAATCGTAGGAATAGGTTTTGTATAATCTAAATTCAGCTCTCCTTTGTTTCCTTTGTTGTCGTTAAAACTAACTTTGATGGAAGTAATTTCGTCTGAACTGTTTCTTTTGATATTCGAATATTTTATGTCAACCCCTTGTTCCTTGAGAGCTTTGATGTCATCATTCATTTCAGATTCGGGAGTGTTTTTGTTCCAAGTCATGACGATTGAACTTGAAGAAGTGTCGTTCGACCACTCTATTTTTTTATCTTGTGCTACCACATTTGTTGTCGTCGCAACAATTGAAAAAAAGAAAAGAGCAGCCGTTGCTAAATTTTTTAATTTGTTTTTCATGTGATTGTTTATTTTAGTTTTATTTGAGAACAAACATAACAAGTACTGATTGACTACAAAAAAGGATTTACAAATTTTTAACGAATTTAACTTTTTTTAAGATTTTTGATTGTTTCTGTTTTCACCAAAGTGATTACCCAGTATCCCAATAAGACACCCACTAACCCTAAGCAGCCCATAAAAATCCAATTGGCTTGGTACCCAAAATAATCAATGATGTTCATTCCGATTTTTGCACTTAAAATATGTGCCATGCTGTAACTCATCGTAAAAATAGCCATATAGCGCCCTTCTTGACCTTTTGGAGCCCGACTCATAGCAAATGAATTTGAAAACGGAAAAGCAAACATCTCAGCAAAGGTCATGAACAACATCATGATGATGAGTATGCCCGACCAAAAGTTGATGAGCATTAAAAACAAACTGATTGACATCAGCAAGCAGCCCATTGTTACTACTTTTACTTTGTCCATTTTTTTGCGTTCGATGTAGCTTACAATAGGCATTTCTAAGAAAAATACCAAGACACCATTTAAAGTAAGTAACAATCCGGTTTGAAATTCAGATAAATTAAATTGTTCTTTATGATACAAAGGAATGGTGGTGAATAATTGGAAAAACAACACACCTATAATGACACAACTTGTCAAGAAAATCCAAAAGGGTTTGTCTTTAAATACCGATTCGGTCAACACATGATCGGGGTCTTTTTTGTCAATGTATTTTGATTTTTTCTTTTCTTTGACTAACAGTACAAAAACCAAAATAGCTGCAATACAGGTCGCCCCATCTGCCCAAAACAAGCCTTTGTAACCAATTTTCATGATGATCAATCCACCCAAGGCAGGCCCGGCTCCAAAACCGAGATTGATGGCAAGTCGCACCAAGGTCAAAGCACGCGTTCTGTTTTCGGGTTTTGCATATGCGGCGATGGAAACAAACATGGCAGGACGGAACATATCGGCAATGGTCATCAATGAGAAGATACCCATGCAGAGCCCTTCAAAACTTGTAATGAATTGCAGCCCAAAAAAGGCCAAACCACTTACAAATAAGCTAAAAACCATGATTCGATAAAATCCAATTTTGTCAGAAAGTTTGCCCCCCAACCATGAACCCAGCATAGATCCGAATCCAAAACTCACCATGATCCAACCTACTTGTGCATAACTAAAGTGCAAATCTTCTTTTAAATATTTAGATAAAAAAGGCAAAACCATTGTTCCGGCTCTGTTGATGAAAGTAACCAACGTTAGGATCCATATTTCTCTCGAAAACCCTCTAAAATTATCTATGTATTTTGTAAATGCTCTTTGAATCATACCTGTAGTTGAAGTGCAAATTTACATTATTATTTTGGAGTAATTAGAATGTCTTTAGGGTATAATTTATCCCAATCAAACAATGCGATTATTGATCGGATTGTACTATTTTTGTCCTAAAATAAAGAAAATGAGAAAAATATTTTTTGCACTGGTTTTGATCTCAACGTTCGGTTTTTCGCAAGAAACTTCTGCCGACTTTCAAAAAAAACTCAATATATCTTATGCTGATTCGTCTAAGAGTCCGTTGGCGGAAGAAGATTTGAAAGCGTTTACCTCCTTAGATTTTTATCCAATTGATCAAAAATACATTGTCAACGCACAGTTTGTTCGAGTGAAAAATGCCAAAGTTTTTGAAATGAAAACCACTACGGATCGACTTCCAAAATATAAAAAGTACGGCACACTCTACTTTGAATTAGAAGGGAAACAACTTTCTTTAAATGTGTACCAAAATCTGGATTTAATAAAAAAACCGGGATATGATGATTACCTGTTTTTACCCTTTTCTGACCTAACCTGCGGGAAAGAAAGTTATATTGGGGGCCGGTATATTGATTTAAGAATTCCCGAAGTCCGCACCGTTGAAATTGATTTTAATAAAGCATACAACCCATATTGCGCCTACAATCATAAGTATTCTTGCCCAATCGTTCCTTTGGAAAATGATTTAGAAATTGAAATCAAAGCGGGTGTCAAAAAGTTTCATGATTAATGCAATTTATTAATTTACATACGCATCACCATTCAAATCAATTGAACACTTTTGAATTGGTCAATCAGTACCCATTAGAGTACCATTCGTCGATTCCATATTATTCAATGGGGATTCATCCTTGGTTTATCAAAGAAGCCACGTTGGATCAGGAATTTGAAATTCTAACCCAAAAAATACAGGATAATAATTGTCTTGCCATTGGTGAATGTGGCCTCGACAAACGAATCGATGTTCCTCTTGACCTGCAAAAAGCTGTTTTTGAAAGGCAATTGCTGTTGGCTCAACACGTTCAAAAGCCGGTGATCATTCATTGTGTGGCTGCTTTTGATGAATTAATTGAATGCACGAAGCGACTTCAAATTAAGGTTCCCATCATTGTGCATGGTTTTTCAAAAAACAGTCAAGTGGCCAACCAACTAATTCAACAAGGTTTTTATATTTCTTTTGGAAAATATTTATTTCAAATGCCTAATTTAGCCTCCGTTTTGAATCAAATACCAGAGGAGCGGTTTTTTTTAGAAACGGACACGGCACTTCAGTCAATTGAAGATGTATACCAACTGGTCGCAAAGAGCAAAGGAATTTCGGTTCCTGCCTTGCAAGAAAAAGTGAAGCAAAACTTTGAATCAATTTTTAATACCAAAATAGAAGCATAATATGGCAAAATGGCAAGAGCGTGCAGCATTATTATTTAAAGAAGAAGGACTGAGTAATCTGAAAAACGCCCATGTTTTAATTGTTGGAGTAGGCGGAGTAGGTTCTTTCGCCGCCGAATTTTTAGCTAGAGCTGGAGTAGGTAGCCTGACCATTGTAGACGGTGATGTAGTCGATATTACCAATATCAACAGGCAATTACCTGCGTTGCATTCTACTGTGGGAATGTCAAAAATTGAAGTGGTTGGCAATCGATTGTTAGACATCAATCCCGAGTTAAACCTAATCAAAGTTCAAGAATTTCTGTCTCCTGAGCGTGCGTTTGATATCGTAACCAAAGAATACGATTATGTGATGGACTGCATTGACAGTGTAACGCCGAAAATAAATTTGATTCGCGGTGCCAAACGCCAACGGGTGAAAATCATTTCTAGCATGGGGGCTGGCGGAAAAATGGAAGCCGCTAAAGTGAAAGTTGCCGATATTTCAAATACCATCAATTGTGTTTTTGCAAAAGCGATCAGAAAGCGATTGAAAGCAGAAAAAATCAATAAACTGAAAGTCGTTTTTTCTTCTGAAATTCAAGATGAATCAAGTCTAAAATTAACCGACGGAACCAATTATAAAAAATCATTTTATGGTACAAATAGTTATATGCCCGGCCTTTTTGGGTTGTATGCTGCCGAAACTGTAATTCGTTATTTATTAAAAAAACAAGAATAAAATCATGATACAAACTGTAATTTTTGACATGGATGGTGTAATCGTTGATACAGAGCCGGTACATCATTATGCTTATTATCAGCATTTTAGTCAATTAAACATTGAAGTAACCGACGAACATTACCAATCTTTGACGGGTAACTCAACGCGTAATGTTTTTCAAAAATTAAAAGATCATTTTGATTTAGACCATGAAGTAGAACACCTCATCCAGACCAAACGTTCGCTGTTCAATGATGCTTTTGACACCAAAGAAGATTTACATCTAATTGAGGGAGTAGAAGATTTGATCAAAGATTTACATCAAAATGGAATGGAACTTATTGTGGCGTCTTCTGCTTCAAAAGTTACCATTGATCGGGTTTTCAAACGATTCAATTTGTATCCTTATTTTAGTCACATTGTTTCGGGGGAAGATTTTCCGAAATCAAAACCGCATCCTGCCATTTTTGAACACGCTGCGAGTCTTTCAATAAACCCAAAAAACCAATGCGTTGTTATTGAAGACAGCACCAACGGGATCCAGGCGGCACATGCTGCTGGAATTTATTGCATAGGATACCAAAGTGTTAATTCGAAAGGGCAAGATTATTCTCTAGCCAACAAGGTGATTAGTCACTTCAACGAAATAGATGCTGAGATAATCAGTAAATTACAGTAATTGTTGGCTGTCCAAAATAGATTTTAAAATCAATAAAATCAGAAACTAACTTTATCCAACAGCTTGTTTGTACACCCTCAAGCAGCGTTCTCTCGCTTCTTTATGATCTACGATGGGTTTTGGATATAAGTTGGTCTCTAACTCTGGAATCCATTTTTTGATGTATTTTAAATCTTTATCAAATTTTTTGATTTGTTCTGTCGGATTAAAAATTCGAAAGTAAGGTGCGGCATCAACTCCAGATCCTGCAGCCCATTGCCAATTTCCCACATTACTGGCTTGTTCATAATCGAGTAGTTTGGTAGCAAAATAAGTTTCTCCCCAACGCCAATCGATGAGCAAATGTTTGCATAAAAAACTTGCTACAATCATACGCACCCGGTTGTGCATATGTCCTGTGGCATTCAGTTCTCGCATTCCGGCATCAACAAAGGGGTAACCTGTTTTTCCTTCACACCATTTTTTGAATAACTCTTCATTGTTGTCCCAGGCAATCGCATCATATTTGGGCCTGAAACTCGAAGATTTGGTATGCGGAAAATGCCATAAAATTTGCATAAAAAACTCGCGCCAAATCAATTCATTCCAAAACGTTTCATTTTTATCTTGGATGGCTTTTGCTACCATTTTTCTGATAGAAACAGCCCCAAAACGCAGGTAAATTCCTAAATATGAGGTTTTATTAAGTGCCGGAAAATTGCGGGTAGCTTCATAATTATGAATCAAATTTTCTGAGACATCAAAAGGGGTAACGGCAATTTTGCTTTTTTCAAATCCAATATCATGTAAACTCAAAAAAGGATACCCATGTGCAGCTATTTTGTGTACATATTTTTCTGATGCATAAAAGGTTAAAGGAGTATTTTTGAAACATTCCTTCCATTTTTTCGAATAGGGCGTGTAAACTACGTAAGGTAGGCCGTCGTCTTTGGTGACTTCACTTTTTTCAAAAATTACTTGATCTTTACAGGTGATAAAGTCAATATTCTTGGCTTTGAACAATTGATACAAATCCAAATCTCTCTTTCGAGCGTACGGTTCATAATCGGTATTGGTATAGACTGCGGTAATGTTTTGTTCGGTTGTTATTTTTTCAAAAACTTCATTGGGCGTACCATAAAAAACAGCCAACGATTTGCCAATGCTGCTGAGTTGCCTCTGAATGTTTTCCAATTGTTCGTGTATGAACGATACTCTGGCATCGTCTTTTGGTAATTGATTTAATATCGAGGTATCAAAAATAAAAATAGGCAGTACACCTTCAATTTGCTGCAAAGCAAGGAACAATCCAGCGTTGTCATCCAATCTTAAATCACGTCGAAACCAAAATACATTCATTGTACAAAGATACTTAATTAACCATTTACTAATAGGGTTGACATTCCACCATCTACATGTAGCACTTGTCCTGTCATCCAACTGCTGGAGTCGTTTAATAGAAATACAGCCATTTTTGACAAATCTTCAGGTTGACCAAAACGCTTCATCGGATGTCTTTCGGCTGCTTTTTCTTGTTTGGTTTCGTTGTTCAAAAACTTATCTGCTAGCGGGGTATGCGTCAA
>JAGNYR010000001.1:74258-89240 GCA_017984835.1 Flavobacterium sp.
TTGACCTAGAATACCCATGGGCACTTTATAATCTACAATATCTTCCATTTCAACCCCACCAGGTATTTCTTTGATGAAATGTTTGTGGTGCCATAAAGCATAAGGTCCAAAGCGTTGCTCGTCTACAAAGTAGTGTTTGTCTACTACGTGTGTGATTTCGGTTACCCATTTGGTTGGAATTCCCAAGACCGGCGTTACAATGTATTGGATGATTTGACCAGGAAACATAGGTCGGTCTGCTCCAGAAAGTATTTTGAATCCCATGTAGGGAGGGGTTATTTTTTGTAAATTTTTAGGATCTGACAACAAACTCCAAGCTTCGTCCATTGAGATGGGTAAGTTTTGTTTTGATTGCAAACGGTATATTTTCATCTTTTTTTTGTAAAAGTACAAAATTGTTTAATTTATTTTAAGTAATGTTAAACAAAATAAAAGTATTTAAGTTTAAATTAACATTTCCCTCAAATACTATTTGTAAATTTGACCAATCAAAAATCAAAAATCATGAAAAAAATAATTGTAATGTTGGCTATGGTTATTGCCAATTTCGCTCTAGAAGCGCAAGTAAAAACACCACAGGCGAGTCCAAAATCGACTTCAGACAACTTGGTAGGTTTGACCAATGTATCTTTAGATTATTCTAGACCTAGTACCAAAGGACGCGTAATTTTTGGTGATTTAGTACCATTTGGAAAACTATGGAGAACAGGAGCTAATGCGAATTCAATCGTTTCGTTTAGTGACGATGTTGTGATTAATGGTAAAACGGTGGCTAAAGGGAAATATTCTATTTTCACTATGCCAAAGGCAGATGTTTGGGAAGTAATTTTATACAAAACAACCGACAACTGGGGTAATCCAGAAACATGGAGTGAAGAAAATGTAGCGGTTAGAGCTACTGTTAAACCTGTATTTTTAGATCACAAAGTGGATACATTTACTTTGTCTATCGGGAACATAACCAATGATAACGCACAATTAGAAATTGCTTGGGAAAATACATTTGTAGCCTTGAAATTTGAAGTTCCAACTCAAAAAACGGCTATTGCTAGTATCAATAAAGTATTGGCGGGACCGGGAGCAGGAGATTATTTCTCTGCTGGACAATATTATTTTCAATCGAATGGCGACATGAACAAAGCATTGGAGTATGTTAACAAAGCGATTTCAATGACTAAAGAAGGTGAAGAAGCTCCTTTTTGGTACTTACGTCAAAAATCATTGATTCAAGCCAAATTGGGAGACAAATTGGGAGCCATTGCTACAGCAAAATTATCATTAGCAGCTGCTGAAAAAGCTAAAAATGACGATTACGTTAAAATGAATAAAGACAGTATTGCTGAATGGAGTAAGAAATAATTATTCGAATTGTAATATATAAAAAGCCTCTTCAATTGAAGAGGCTTTTTTATTTGAATTATACCATCTTTGATTTATGGTTTTACACCTAATTTTTTTAATATGGTTTCCATTAAACACCATTGTGTAAAAGAGGATTGTAATAAATTTGCACCTACAAATGCTGTGAACCAAAGAAAATTTGGATCTACATAGTGTGCTAGTAAAAGACTGATAAGGATAAAGGTTCCGGCAATTGCTCTGATAAATCGGTTGATCATGGGATTATAGTGTTGGGTTATTGAATTGTTCTAATTTGACTACACCAACATGTACATGTGAGTGTGTTTCTTGTTCTTCGTTAAAAGAAGTGATACTATCCATCAGCGGTTGTATGGTTTCACTTTTTGCAAAAGCATAAAACAGGAGGGAAGGTGTTTGGTTCATTTCGTTTGCAAACCAATTACTTTCAATGTTTAGGTCGGAAACATCTTTATATCCGGTAACTTCTTTATAAGAGAAGCTACCGATTTTATTTTTCTTAAGTAAAGCAATGATGTCTTTTTTGAAACTATCAATTGCAGATATAATAACTAATTTCATATTTTTTTATTTATTTATTCTTTGGTTTCCCATTTTTTTCTTTCTGTGATGTAGTAAATTAATGGTACCACGATCAAAGTTAATAACGTCGAAACGATTGCTCCAGCTACTAATGAAATGGCCAATCCTTGGAAAATAGGATCAAACAAAATGATGGATGCTCCAATTACAACCGCTCCAGTTGTTAGTAGAATAGGGGTGGTTCTCACCGCACCAGCTTCTATGATTGCTTGTTTCAAGGGTACGCCATCATTGAGTCGGATTTCAATAAAATCGATTAACAAGACCGAATTCCGAACCATGACACCTGCTAAAGCGATCATTCCGATGAATGATGTAGCGGTAAAAAACGCACCTAATATCCAGTGTCCTAATACAATTCCGACTAATGATAACGGGATCGCCATCATCATCACCATTGGCGTTTTAAAATTTTGGAACCATCCAACAATTAACATGTAAATGATCACAATTACGATCAGGAATGCGGCACCTAAATCTCTAAATACTTCTAGCGTTATTTGCCATTCACCATCCCATTTAACGGTAAAATCACTCTCGTCTTCTGGTTGTTCCATATACAGTTCGTTTACTTTATACCCTTTTGGTAAGGTCATTTTTTGCAAACGTTCGTTCATGCCTAGGATAGCATATACAGGGCTTTCGAGAGCTCCCGCCATATCAGCTGTTACATAAACGACTCTTTTTTGATCTTTTCTGTAAATGGTCTTTTGCAATGTTCCGTTTTTGATTGAAACTAAATCAGATACCGGAACAACATTTCCGTGACTTCCTTTAACTTTAAGCTGTTGAATGTCTGTTAATGAGGTTTTGTCTTTATCATCAAGGGAAAGAACAATTCCAACGCTTTCAGCTGCATTTTCGTCGTACAAATTAGAAATTGGATATTCCTTTAATAAATAGGTAAGATTACCCACTATTTGTTGAGGTGCAATCCCATTAAGCATCGCTTTCTCTTTGTCAACGATCAATTGATATTCTGTTTGATTGTCTTCAACCATCCAATCAATATCAACAATATCGGGTGTTGTTTCCAAAATTGTTTTTACCTGTTTTGCTACTTTTATTTGATCGGCATAATTTGGTCCATATATTTCAGCTACTAAGGTTGATAGTACGGGTGGCCCTGGTGGAACCTCAATAATTTTTACATTTGCCCCATATTTTTTTGCGATTTTCTGTATTTCTGGACGCATTTGTTTGGCAATTCCATGACTTTGTATGTCTCTTTCTTCTTTGTGAAGTAAATTAACTTGAATATCCGCCATGTTGCTGCCTCCACGTAAGTCATAATGACGAACCAATCCGTTGAAAGTGATAGGAGCAGAGGTGCCAATATAATTTTGATAGTTTACAACTTCTGGTTGGGTAGCTATGTATTGTGCAATTTCTTTCGTTACAGCTGCCGTTCTTTCAAGAGTTGTGCCTTCGGGCATGTCAATTACAATTTGAAATTCATTTTTGTTATCAAAAGGTAACATTTTAACGACCACTTGTTTGGTGAAGAACATTACCATCGAACCAATTAATAACACCAAAGTAATGGCAAGCATGGTACGTCTTTTGGTTGAATTCTCTAAGAAAGGGCGCTCAATTTTATTGTACATTCTATAAATCCAACTGGTTTCAAGTCCGGCTTCTTCTTTATGCTCTTGCTCTTCTTTTTCTTGTAACAAGTGGTATCCTAAATAAGGTGTAACGGTCAATGCTACAAACAGTGATAACAACATAGCAATGGAAGCTCCAATTGGCATTGGACTCATGTAAGGCCCCATCATTCCAGACACAAATGCCATCGGTAATATAGCAGCAATTACAGTAAATGTTGCTAAAATGGTAGGGTTACCTACCTCATTGATGGCGTAGATGGCTGCTTGCTTAAAGGGCAGACGTTTCATTTTAAAATGTCGGTGCATGTTCTCTGCAATGATGATGCTATCATCTACAACAATTCCGACTACAAATACGAGTGCAAATAAGGTGATTCGATTTAAGGTATAACCCAATAAATAATAGGAAAATAAGGTCAGAGCAAATGTTAATGGAACAGAGAAGAACACGACCAATCCACCTCGCCATCCCATTGCCAACATAACCAATACGGTCACTGCAATGATCGCAATTCCAAGGTGCATAAGTAATTCTCCTACTTTGTCTGATGCTGTCTCACCATAATTTCGTGTCACTTCAACATGTACATCGTTGGTGATGATTGTTTTTTTCAAATGTTCAACACGATCAATAATTTTTTCAGAAATTTTCATGGCATCCGCACCTTTTACTTTTCCGATTGAAATCGTTACAGCAGGATACTCCGATTGATTGTGTTTGAATTTTTCATGAAACTTACCATATCCAAAGGACACATAACTGGAAGGAGTAGCAGGTCCATCTTGAATCGAAGCAATTTGTTTTAAATAAACAGGCATGTTTGCATTTACGCCTACTACAATGTTTTCAATATCCTCTGCGTTATTTAAAAATTCTCCCGTAGTAAGTAAATATTCTTGGTCATTGTTGACAAAACTCCCCGATTGAGAACTTCCATTATTGGCTTGAATCATTTGCATAATACCTAGTGCATCAATGCCGTTTTCTGCCATTTTATCTTTATCTAAGACTACTTTTACTTGGCGGTTTCTCCCTCCAATTTCTTTAGTAATTGCAACGTCTTTTACTTTTTCAATTTCAGAGGTAACTTCTTGAGCAACTTGTTTGATTTCATAATCGTTTAGTGTTTCACTCCAAAGCGTTAATCCCAACATGGGAACGTCATCAATAGATCTTGTTTTTACCATGGGTTTATATACTCCTTTCGGAAACATATTTTCATGTTTTGCAAGTTCGTCATATAATTTCACATAGGATCTTTCTACATCTTGACCGACCAAAAACTGTACAATGATCATTGCTTGTCCATTCATTGCCATGCTATGCACATGTTCTACCCCTTTGATGTTTGAGATTATTTTTTCTAATGGTTGAATCACTCTGCTTTCTACTTCTGCAGGATTTGCTCCAGGATATCCAACCATGATATCTGCCATTGGGACATTAATTTGCGGTTCCTCTTCACGTGGAATTAACATTGAACTATACGAACCTATAATCATCAATCCGATCATTAACAAAATTGTTAATTTAGAATTGATAAAAAAGTTCGCTATTTTACCTGATATACCTTCTTGCATAATTTAAAATTTGATGATTTGAAAATCAGTTATTTTGAAAATTGAATTAATTAATTTGAATTAAAGCGCCGTTAAACAATTTCCCTTCTGAAGAAATTATATACGACTCGTTTGCTGTCAATCCGGATAGTACTTCTACTTGATCACCATAATTTTTACCGGTTCTAATCCATCTCAATATTGCTTTGTTACCCGAACCAACGGTATAGATTCCTGTCAATTGTCCTTGTTTAACCAATACACTCACAGGGACCAAAACTTTGTCTGTAGTAGTTGCACTTTTTACCGTATTTCCCACTGGAAATTGTACATTCACAAACATGCCAGACAAGATGGTTTTGTCATTTGTATTCAACACTACTTTTACTAAGTATTGCCCACCCGTATTTTTAGCAGATCCGCTCACTTCGATTACTTTTCCCGTTATTTCTTTATTTATCGATTTAACTGTAATATTCACCAACATACCATTTTTAATATGGGTGATATCACTTTCAGAAACCATCGCTGTCACTTGCATTCTAGAGGCTCCTTCCACACTAACTAAGGGCATCCCTGGATTAGCCATGTCGCCTTCTTTTACAAATGTATTGGTAACTTCTCCTGCGAATGGGGCCGTAATATTGGAATAAGAAAACTGCGCCATCACCTCGTTACGCATTTGTTTCGCGCCCTCTAATCCTGCTTTTGCCATTTCAAATCTAGAAGTCATGTCGTCTAGTTCTTTTTGAGAAGCACTTTGTTGCGCAAACAGGTTTACAAATCGATCGTAGTCTTTTTTTGCATTGTTATATCCGGCTGTCGCTTGCAATATTGCAGCATCTACTTGCGCTTTTTTGGCTTGTAAGTCGGTGTTGTTTATACTAACTAATAATTGTCCTGCACCCACTTTTTGTCCTGTTTTTACGTGTACTTTGGTTACATAACCCATCATTCGGGTGCTCAAATTGGCACTGTTTTCTGCTTCAATTTTACCACTAGCCGAAATAAATTCGGAGTTGTTAGAAGTAGATTCACTTACTTGCACCACAATTGCGGGTTCGTTTTGAGTTGCTTCTTTTACTTCTTTGCCGCATGAGATGAAAAGTAGAGTCGATAGCGTAAGGGTAGTGATTATTTTTTTCATGATACTAATGATTGTCTAAGAGGGTTATTTTGTTAAAAATTGTAAATATTGTTTGGTGAAATTATATTCAAATACAGATTGTAAATGTTCTAGTTCTTTCTGAATTGTTTGTGTTTCAGAAGTCAGTAGATCTGTTGTTTTTTCCAAACCTTGTTGAAATCTATTTTGTCTAATTCTATATGCTTCTTGTGATTGTTCAAATGCCAATTTTGAGAGATTAAACTTATTTTCAGCATCGATTAGTTGCCGTTTGGTTTTGTTCAATTCTAACTGACTTTGTTTTTTATAATTTTCAGAAGTAGTTTCCGATTTTTGAAATTCGGCTTTTGCTTTTTCTGTTTTTCCGATGGTTTTGTAACCGTCAAAGACGTTCCAAGATAACTGAGCTCCCACCAAATAACCTTTGGCATTGGTTGAAAAAATGTTTTTATCATACAATTCGTAGCTTCCAAAGGCATTCAATCTTGGTAAATATCCCATTTTACTTGACATAAACATTTTTTTGTAGGCTTCAGTAGATTTATCCATGGCCTGAAAGTCTTTTCTATTCGCAGAAATTTCGAAAGTTTTTTCCTGAATATCAATCGTGTTTTCCAATTCTTCTGTTGGTAAATAGATCTTGCCATTTGTGTTTTCGTTGAGTAGGAAGGCTAAATAGTCGGAAGCATTGTCGATGTTACTTTTTGCATATTGTAATTGATTCGTAATTTCATTCACGCGTACTTTTACATTTAATACATCCGTTTTTTGAAGCATTCCTTGTTTGAAATAATTCTCAACCAATTGTAAATTAGCTTTACCCGTTTGATCCGCTTTGGTTAATACTTGAACCGCTTTGTAAGCTAATTGGAGTTGCATATAAGCTTTCATTACTTCAAGTTCCAAATATTCTTTCGATCGATCTGCTTGCAACTGATATGCTTCCATTTTAGCTTTTGCAGCTTGACGTCCATAAATACCGTCAAGGTTGATTAAGGGTTGCTGGATTTCAATCTTGGTTGCAAAATTTTGTGTTTTCGATGGGTCGTTCAACAAAGCCGGATTAAAATCAGCCATGGTTAAAATTTCTTGATTCAATTTTGAACCAAAAGCCATCAAAGGATTGGTTGTTGAAATTCCTGTGTGTGAGACGTTTACATTTGGTAGATAAACTGCCTTTGATTGGTCATAATCTCCTTTAGCAGCCAGAACATCCTGGTTGGCCATTTTTAATTGCAAATTGTTTTTAGCAATTTTGTCGAGCAATTCGTTTTTTGAGATAGGTAAGGTTTCTTGACTAAAAGCGCTCACGGTCATTAGAGTTAGCGCTAATAATTGAATAAGGTTGTTTTTCTTCATAATAGATTTTCTAATTATGAAGCAAAAATAATCGGGTAATAATGAGTCTACAGTAACAAGTGTTACAGAGTGTACAAATGTTACATAAAAAAAAGTGCTCAATTACTTGAACACTTTTTATACAATTTAATGTAGATTATTTTTTTTCAGCTCCACCTTTTGAGCAACATCCACCTTTTTTCTCTCCCGCTCCACATGATTTTTTTTCATCTGTTGAACAAGATTTTTCAGTTTTTGCTTTTTTCTTTTTTTGTTTAGGTTGTTCTTCTTGAGCAAATCCAGACATTGATGTTAAAAAGGCAACAAGAGCTAAAGTTAAGATTGATTTTTTCATTGTGTTTATATTAAGTATTAAAATTTCTAATTGATAAATCAAAGCTACTTGATTTATTTTAATTGCAAACGCAATTTTATGTTAAATTATTTTCTAATGATCTTTTCTGTTAGATAATATTTATTATCAAAAACAAAAGTAAGAATCACCACCTCAGAACTAGCTGCACTGATGTCAAATTTCATTTTAGTAATTCCTGCATGAATGTCTTCTATATCTCCTTCTTCTGCCACTTTTCCATCCAACGAAGCAATGTAGTAACTGACCGTTGTGGCGTAAGGCATTTCAAATTGAACATCTATTGAATCTGTAGAAGTTGGATTTGGGTAGACTACAAGTTTAAAAGGGTTTTCTCCATTTATTTGTTGGACATTCAAATTATTGTTTTTTACTAATTTTACTTCATAAACTGTTGGGTCAGCAACTGTTTGATTGGTTTGATTGGTTGTAAATGCAGATGCATTACTACTTTCTATCCCTCCATATAAATGACCGATTACAAATTCATTAGGTACATTTTCGTTTAATTGAATGACTTCATTGGAATAATGCGGTAATGTCTTATTGTAAATAAATTCTGCGCCAGCACCTTTCAAATTTGGCATTTCAACGGGTAATTGATACTCAAACAAGCCTCCTGTTGCAGTTCGGGTTGTTCTACTGATAGTTTTTACAAAAGGGACTGTGTCGTCTTGAATCAAACTTCCGTTTTCATAATGGTATTGGCTCATTCCGCCAAAAAATAAGTTGTGCATTTGATTCAAATTTGCATCATACAACCCCACTTTTCCACTGTGATAATTACTTAAGTATTGGTTGAAATTTTGTTGAGCAAAATAGCCACTTGCCTTAATATCGACAGGATGCAGAAAGGGTAAGTCGGCCGCAATTTGAAAAACCCCTGACGATATTGTATAGCCAAGTTCACCATCAGGAAATACTTGAGGTATTAAGTTGTAATCTCTTCGGTGAAGATGGATCACGTCTGTAACAGCTTCATATCCAGATATGCTCAATGAATTGACCGTATTTTGAATGCTGAATTTTCGAATTTGATTGGAATAACTTTGGGTGTAGGTTGGCATGCCCATTGGGTTGTATCTTCCATCAAATTGTTGTCCTCCCACCAAATAATAGGTTGCCCCCATTTTACCCAATTGACCTCCAGTAATTGCTAAATTACTATTTGTAATTTGTTTAAAGTAACTTGAAATAGAAGTTCCGTTAACAATCGCATTGATTACTCCGGGTACATCAATAGATGTCAGATTCGCAAAAGTTACATGATCATTTACCGAAGTTGAAAAGCCATAACCACCAATAATAAACAGCGTATTTTCATCTTGATAAAAACTCATGTTGGTTGATTGTAATTGCTCTTTTAAACCGGTAGGAAGGGAGTTTACAGAGGCCGACCAAGATTGATGGGTAGCCACATCAACAACATAAATATCAGTGTTGTTTTGCGTTTCTGGAAAAGAATTAAAGGGTTGTCGTGCATGAAGACCGTCTTTCCTTCCGCCAATAATTAACCATTTTCCGTTATGTTGTCCAAATGCATACGAATGTAATCCAGGCAAACCTGAAACACTTACAGGTGTTAATACCACATCGTAATTAAAAGTAGTTTGAGCTTGGATTGACAGCAGGCATGTCATTAAGAGCAACGTGTAGTATTTTTTCATGGTATTATATTTTTGTAGCAATGAATCGGATGACGGCGCCTTTTCCTTGATGGAATGCTCCTTCACTTAATTCAATAATTTCAGATTTTAAAAACGAGAAATCACAATTTTGGAATTCATTTTTTACTTCTTCAATATCAAAAAGCATTTCTAGTTTTTTTGGTCCGCCAGATGGGTATTGAAGTTGGTCTTTGTTGAATGCTTCAAATAATATAATACCTCCCGGTTTTACCAAATCCAATAATTTTTTATGCATTGATGCCCGAATTGAATCATCAAAATGAGCATAAATCAATACCAAGCCATCAAAAGATTCGTTTTCATAACCTATTTGTTCCAACGTACCTACTTGATAGTTGATGGTTACGTTTTTTTCTTTTGCTAAAGCATCGGCTTTGAGTTTGCCTTTTTCGCTTGTATCAAAAGCATTCACTGGGTACCCATTTTGAGCAACGAATACTGCATTTCGACCTTCTCCTTCGGCTGCTAAAAGAATTTTTCCTTTTGGAAAGACCGAAATATTTTCGAATAAAAATTGATTGGGTTGGGTGCCATAGGCATAAGCACTTGCACCATATCGTTCATTCCAAAATTGTTCCATGTTATTTTTTTGTTGCAAATAAATTGAAAAGTAATCCACCCATTAAAGCTCCGTATAGGGAACTGTTGATTGGTTTTGAAGTAATGGCACATGTCCCTGAGGCACATCCTACAAAGTAGTAATACGCATATCCTGCAACCGCACCCAAAACGATACCCGCCAACGTTAAATAAATTATTTTACGATTCATTAATTTGTTTTTTCTAATATGATTTTTATGAGCTCTTCTTTCGATAATACACCCGATTGTCGCCATAATTGAACTCCATTTTGATACAACATCAGGGTAGGAACACCACGTACCTGGTGTTGAGCAGCAACTTCTTGATTTTTATCTACGTCAATTTTTATGATACTGATTCTGTCGCCTAAACTATCTTTTACCTGAACTAATACAGGTCCTAACATTTGGCAAGGGCCACACCAGGTACCGTAAAAATCAATTAATACCGGTGTTTCGGAATTAATTATTTGATCGAAACTTGTCGTCATTTTATTTCTTTTTTTGAGGAACGGAACACCCGTTGGGTCCACATCCTAAATTAAATATAGCTTGAACTAAAAAAAACAATCCAAATGCTACAAAAAACCATTGCTTGGTTGTGTAGGCTTCTGAAAAGAGGAAGACTGCGATAGCAACACGCAAATAGCGCATAAAATGCCAATTGGTAAAAAGTAACTTTTTCATATTTAATTGATTTTTCCAATAGCACAACTTACAAATGACTTCATTTGCTTTAGAGTGGAATTGGTCCCTTTTTCTGGATATCCAAGTGCATTTAGTTTTGCTTTGATTTCTATAACATCTGCGGTACCTGTAACCGTGATTGTTTCAGTCTCTTTGTCAACTTTCACAGATTCAACCTGCTTTATTTTTAAGAGAGCTGTTTTGATGCTGTTTGCGCAGCCGCCACATTTGATGTTTTCAACCTCAATGAGATGGGTCATAATTATTTCAATAAAGATTGAACCGTTTGATAGCCACCACCATTGGTTACATTTTCAATACCGTTTCTTTCTAAAATTGATTTTGCTTGGCTACTTCTAGCGCCACTTCTGCAAAATACAACGATGTTGTTTTTACCTTTAAATTTGGCCAAATGATTCTGAATTTGATCTAACGGGATGTTGATAGATCCTTTTACTTTTGCATCATTGAATTCCATTGGAGAACGAACATCCACCAAAAAAGCATTGTTATTAATGATTTCAGCTAAATTTTCTGAACCATTTTGAGAAAACATGGTTTTAAACATTCCAAACATAATACGTGAGTTTTAAATTATGTTTCAAAAGTACAGCCAATTCAAAACATGCACAGTTACTTTTGTTACATAACCTAATTATTGTAGTTGGGACACCCAAAACATTTGGCTTCTACATCAAATTGGTAGGTCATTGAAAGTTCGTAAATACCCCCTGTTTTTCCAATTTTAGTCGTGTTGTAATCATAGGATAAACCAAAACGTAAATTTTCATACCGCAATCCACCAAAAAGATTGATGGAGGTCAATAGGGAACTTCGATTGTCTGTTTTGATTGGGTTAGTCGCTGCTGTGGCTCCAATAAAGAGTTTGTTCAAAACAATTCCAGTTCCAATATCCAAACGGTTGTATTCTGCTTGGCGCATATAATTGGCAGTTACTAATATTTTCGTATCACTTGGAAAAATCCAATTGATGTAATGATCCGACAAATCAAATTCATATCCAGCAGAAAACGACATAAAAGGGGAAAGGGGGATGTTGCCTCCGTCTGAAAAAGAGATGTTGGGTTTGTTCAAATGCTTGATGGCAGCACCAAACCAAAGTTTTTCTGTATTAAAAAGCAAGCCTGCATTGAAATCAAAAAAGTTCATTTTGTTTTTTCCCAAAATTGGATCAATCGAGTTTGGACTCACATAGCCTGATCCAATATTGATTTGATCATTCAGTACAAGATTTTGAAAACCAAATGATTTGGCACCAAATCCTACCTCAATGGCTGGACGAAATACCCATTCGTCATTCAGTTCCACTTTGTAAGCATAATTAACATTTACTTGCTGATAATTATAGCTTGTGAAATTTTCTCGGTGGTTTAAAATATTCACACCCAGTCCACTGTTCATTCCTTCCACCCACGTATTAAAAAAAGCATATTCTGTTTCTAATTTTAAGTTCAAATCGGGCCATTGTGTGCGGTGTAATATTCCTGCATTCATGGTTTCCATATAACCTGCAAACCCCGGATTGATGGTTTGAGGTACCATAAAATACTGTGTAAATATGGGGTCTTGTGCGTAACTAAAATGAAACGAACAGCATATAAATAGGTAGATATAATATCTCATAGCTTTCATAATACACATTATTTTATTAATACAAATGGACCATTTCTGGTGATGATTGTTCCGTAGAATGTTTTACCTGAAAGGGTGTAGTAGTAATTTCCGTTTTCAGCTTCCACACCATTTATGGTTCCGTTCCATCCAGATAACACATCTCCTTGCTCAGAATAAATGAGCTCACCCCACGTATCATACACATTGAATTCTAATTCGGTCAAACCAATGTATTTTGGTAAAAACAATTCGTTTACGCCATCGGTATTCGGTGTAAAGGCATTGGGAACGATTAATTTATATCCTTCTGTAATAATAATTGAAATTACTTTTTGATATACACATCCAAACGGATACGTCACAGATAAGGTTACGACATAGGGTCCTGGAACACTATACGAATGAATAGGGTTGAGGTCGGTTGAAAATTGTCCGTCACCAAAATTCCAGTTCAGTGATACATAATCTCCTGTAATTGCACTGCTAAATTGTATTGGGTCGTTTATTGAGTACGATCCATAGGTTTGATAAGCAAAGGCTGTAAACCCAAATCCAACATTTCCTAAAGTAGGTAAATTGACATCAAACGTGTAATTGTTTGTACAGCCTATCGCATCGGTAGCAGTTAGTTGTATGGTACCATTTAAATTGGTTGACATGTTTTGATTTTGGTTGCCACTTACAGTGCCACTAGACCATGAATATTGTGTTGGCTGAACCCCTCCAGCAGATTGAGCTGTAAAGTTTTGAACAACCGTTTTTGCTTGACAGTTAAAGGCAGTTTGAGTAGCCACGTTCAAAACAATCGGTGAAGGTCTCGTGACAACATATTGATTCGATTTTGTACAACCATTCGCATCGGTAACAACGACGGCATAATTTCCAGCAATAATATTGGTTAAGTCTTCGGTAGTAGCACCATTCGACCAAACAAAATTGAAAGGAGGTACGCCACCAGAAACATTCAAATCAATGGTACCACTATTAGCATTCGTACAATTAGTAGCATTTGATACGTTGGCACCAATTGCCAATACTTGTGGATCAACAATCGTGAAAGATCGAGTGATAAAGCAAGGCGTCCCATCAGAAATTGTCGCGGTGTAAATTCCCGGACCTAAGTTGTTTCGGGTGAGTCCTGCATTGCTGCCATCACTCCAAGTAAGTGTTAAGGGAGCAAGGCCTCCAACCAAATTCAATTGAATGCTTCCATCATGTGCACCATGGCACGTAATATTAGTAGCAACTGGGTTTACCATGAATACAGGTGCTTCAGGAATACTAACTGTAATTGGTTTTTGACATCCTTTTGAATCCGTGATGGTGATGGTATAATTTCCAGCAGATAGATTGGTTTGTGATAATCCTGTGGCTAGGTTGTTCCAAGCTCCTGTGTATGGACCCGTTCCTCCAGATACAGTCAAAACAATAGAAGCGTTGTTCGCTCCATAGCAAGTAATTGGTGTAGTTGTAGCAGTGATTACAATATCATTGGGTTGGGTTACCATCAATCCAGTCAAACTTTTGGTTCCTCCATTTGCATCTATAATAGTGAAAGTATAAGTATCAGCAACCAATCCCGTGAACTGTGGAGTCAAATCCGTTGAATTCGTAATCGACGCAACCAAAGCACCTAAACTATTGAACAATTGATAAGTGTATGGCGGAACGGATTCTTGCGTAATGATGAAACCTAATGCGCCATTGGAATCGCCAAAGCATTCTAAATTTACTTGCGCTAATGGGTCTGATACAAATATTATTTCTGGTGGTTGTGTTATGATGAATGAGAGAATCGTTGGCGCGCAATATCCATCATTGATGGTGACTTGATAATTTCCTGCACTCAAATTGTTTACGTCTTGATTGGTTGAAATTTGATTTCCTAAAGCATCAACCCATAGGTAGGTATAAGTGCCTGATCCTCCAGAAACAGTTAAATCAATAGAGCCATTGGTGGCTCCTGCAAAACTGACACCGTAACCGTTATAATTTGAAAGAACAGCGTTTGTTTGAATGGTTGGATTTACGGTGATACTATAGGTTGCTACAGGACCAGCGCATTGGTTACCGTTGTAATTAAAAGTTGCAAAGGCAGCATAGGTGACCGTTAAGGGTACATTGGTTGTATTTGATAATAATTGGGAAGGAATCGTATTGGTTCCTGAATTTTGAGCTCCTGTTATTCCAACTGGAATCGTAGCTGCCCATTCATAGGTAATTGTACCCGTATTTGAAGAACTCAAAGTTACTTCACTAGTAGAAGTGTCGTTACAAATTGTCTGATTATTAGAGCTAAAAATAACCGTTGGTTTTGGATACACTGTTATCTCAATGCTAAATGTTGGACCCGTACATATACCTGCGATCGGAGTAAGTACATAGGTAGCGGTTGCAATTTGATTGGTTGTATTTGTTAATG
>JAGNYR010000088.1 GCA_017984835.1 Flavobacterium sp.
CCCTACTCCATTAATTTTTTAACCTCATCAAAATTCAATCCACCATAATTTCCTGAACTCATCAATAACAAAGCTGAATTCTCGAAATTTTTACGGAACAAATACTCTTTGAACTCGATCGGATTGGTGTAAATTATCAAATCTTCTCTATTGAACGCTTTCGCAATTTGCTCATACGTTACTTCTTCCAGTTGCTTGATTTTTACTGCATCTGGCGAATAAAAAACAACGGCTTCATCCGCAAAATTCAAAGCACCTTCATACTCTTTTAAAAACGCCGCATTTAAACTGCTATAGGTATGCAATTCTAGACACGCAATCAAAATTCTATTTGGGTATTGGTTTTTTACCGCTTGTGTAGTCGCTGACACTTTACTTGGCGAATGGGCGAAATCTTTGTAAGCGACTTTCCCCTTACCCTCTGCAATTTTTTCCAAGCGTTTCGAAGCACCTTTGAAACTCGCTATGGCTTCATAAAAATCAGCTTCATCAACTCCCATGTTTTGGCAAATCCATTTAGCTCCTGCTAAATTATTCAAATTGTGCGCTCCAAAAACTTCAATTGGCATTGCTCCTTCGGGCGTATGAAGTAAAGTAGTCCCATCTTCTACGGTATATTCCGGAGTAACATAGGGCATTTTTCTGATGGTGTTGGTCGTTGCTTCGGCCACTTGTTTCACTACTGCATCTTCTTCATTGTATACCAATATGCCTCCCTTGGTGATTTTATTTACAAAAATCTCAAACTGCTCAACATAATTCTCGAAGGTTGGAAAAACATTGATGTGATCCCAAGCAATTCCAGAAATAAGAGCAATATTGGGTTGGTACAAATGAAATTTTGGTCGTCGATCCATCGGAGATGATAAATATTCATCGCCTTCAAGTACGATAAAATCATTGTCTTCTGTCAGGTGCACCATGGTATCAAAACCTTCCAATTGCGCGCCAACCATATAATCTACTTCAATATTGTGGTAATGCATTACATGCAAAATCATCGAAGTAATGGTCGTTTTACCATGTGACCCACCAATGACTACACGTGTTTTATTTTTGGATTGCTCGTATAAAAATTCGGGATACGAATAAATCTTTAGTCCCAATTCTTGTGCTTTCAACAATTCTGGATTGTCTGCTTTGGCGTGCATTCCGAGGATGATTGCTTCTAAATCGGTTGTAATTTTTTCAGGAAACCAGCCTAATTCTTCTGGCAACAGTCCTTTTGCTTCTAATCTTGATTTAGAAGGTTCAAAAATAGCATCGTCACTTCCTGTAACGTGGTATCCTTTGTTGTGAAGTGCGAGTGCCAAATTGTGCATGGCAGCACCACCGATCGCTATAAAATGTGTTCTCATTTTGATGAGTTTAAAGGTTTATCTGTTTAAAATGGAGGTTCCATTCTAAACTATTTGTCAAATTGTTCTTTTATTTTTTTTGCTTTATCAGCCTCTTTGCTTTTATAAAGATAAAAATTATATAATTTTTGAAAGGTCTTTTTTGACTTTTCGAGTTGAAAGGCTTTTAGATAATAGGTTTCTGCTTTTTGTTTTCGGTTGAAATATTCATCGATATATCCTTTGGCTAAACAGCCTTCAACTTTTGACAAAAGTAGTATTTCATCGGCATATTTTTGGGCTTTTTTTTCACTTCCACCCACAATACCTGGCAATTCAATGTAAAGCATGACCAGTGCCCAGCGGGATTCGATGTGTTTGGGATCTAATTGGGCCGCTTTAAGAAAAGCATACTCTACGTCGTCTATCATTCCGAGCGCCTTGAACTTATTGGATTCTTTGGCTTTCATACCTAAGGCTCCGCCGTATTTATAAAAATAATTGGCCACCGTTGGGTCCTTTTTCTTTAGCTGTGTATAATAATTGATGGCTTCGTCCCATTTTTTTTGTTGGCCTGCAATGTCGCCTAGCAATTCGACTGCTTCTTCATTTGTGGGATGTTCTTTACTGAATTTTTCGAGGAGTGTGGTTGCTTCCGCGTATTTTTTTTGCGTGACTAATTTTTCTGCTTTCGCCACTTCCGATTGTGCAAAAACCGAAAAGAAGCATCCGAAAATAAAAAAAATAGTATAGCGCATGGTTGAATTATATTTTTCAAAAATAAGAAATAGAAATTGTATTCTGCTAGAAGATTTTCTTTTTTTACAATTCATTTTATAGCCCTGATGGAAGCGGCATCCTCTTGTGGAGCGGCAGCGAAACAAGAGATAAAGCAAACAGCAGGAAATAGCTCCTAGAAAAAATAAATTGTTCGAATACCGCTTTATTTTATGCGTTTTTCTCAATTGATTGCTATGCAAATTTTAAAATTTTAGTATATTCGCAATTCTAAAAACAAACAAATTATGAAAAAAATAGTTGTATCGTTGATTGCAGCGATAATGCTGATGCCTATGAGCGCAAAAGCAGACGAAGGAATGTGGTTTTTGATGTTCATTGAACGTTTGAACCACAGAGACATGCAAAAAATGGGTCTTCAATTGACCGCAGAAGAAATTTACAGCATCAACCACCACAGTTTGAAAGATGCTATTGTGCAGTTTAACGGAGGTTGTACTGCTGAAATCATCTCGAAAGACGGATTGGTTTTGACCAACCACCACTGCGGATATGATGCTATTGCTGAATTGTCATCGGCAGAAAATAATTATTTAAAGAATGGGTATTGGGCTGCCAACAGAAAAGCTGAAATGAAACCCTCTAGTTTGTACGTGCGCTTTTTTGTTCGTATGGACGATTGTTCGAAACGAATTTTAGCAAAAGTAAACCCTTCAATGACAGAAGCTGAGCGTGAAAAAGCGATCAATGCTGAAATTGCTGTGATTGAAAAAGAAAACAACGAAGGAGGTAAATACACCGTTTCTGTTCGTCCGTTTTTTCAAGGAAATGAATACTACTATTTTGTATACCAAGATTACAAAGACGTTCGTTTGGTAGGTACGCCTCCAGAAAGTTTAGGGAAATTTGGTGGAGATACAGACAACTGGGAATGGCCACGTCATACAGCCGATTTCTCTATGTTTAGAGTGTATGCTGATGCCAATGGAAATCCAGCAGATTATTCTGAAAACAACGTGCCTTTACAACCCAAACATTACTTACCTGTAAATTTAGGTGGTGTAAAAGAAAATGACTTTGCTATGATCTTGGGGTACCCTGGTAGAACCAATCGTTGGATGCCTGCTGGTGGAATTGACCAAAACGTAAAATTTGCTTATCCTGCATGGGTTGAAGGAGCAAAAACAGGCATGGACGGCATGAAAAAATACATGGATCAAAGCGATGCATTGCGTTTGATTTATGCTTCTAAATTTGCTTCTACTGCTAATTACTGGAAAAACCGTCAAGGAATGATTGATGCGTTAACCAAATTTGGAAC
>JAGNYR010000053.1:0-4243 GCA_017984835.1 Flavobacterium sp.
GGATTGGTTGAAAGTTAGTTCAATTAGATCGAGCTGATTATCGAGTCGTTTGTACGGTAATTCATTTTTATTTGCATCCAAGATAGATCGAACCGTCGTAAGACCTCGTTCTGTATCGTTTGCCAAGTGAAAATTACGGACAAATTCGTCAGAGAATCGTTTCCCTAAGGGTGAATTTTTATCCGAATACGAATGATTCCAATCGTTCAGAATGATGTGATGAAGGGTGTCTGAGGTTTGATTGAAATAGATTAATTCTTGCTCAATGTTTAGTGTGTTTGAAACATCATCAACTGTAACACGCAAATGGGATTGATGCTGTGCCAATACAAGCGGAGAAATAAGCAATAATATGTAAACTATTTTTTTCAATTTTGAAAAGCATGTTTTTTGAAATCAGTTAGTATGACTTCCGTAAATTTTTCAGCCCCTTTTTTATTCAAATGTCCACACGTTGAAAAATAGCGGTCCTCTGTTACCGCATTTTCATAGCGAAGTATTTCAGGATATACTTTCTGAATGTGATTAAAATAGTCTCTATTGATGGTACTCATGCACATGGGAGTGGTTATGGCAATCAAATGGATGCCTTCTTTTTTACAAATAGTTTTAATTTCTTCATAAGCTAAATTCCGTTTCGGGTAATATTTAGTCAAATCGGCCGGAATCATTTTACCGGGTTTATTTGCCAATGGATTGAATCCTTTATGCTCTAATACATTTGTTTTTTTTCCGATGGCAGAATAATACATTTCTCTAAATCCTATTCGGGCATCATAATGCATGTATCTATAAAAAGGAATGAATAGCAATTTATTGTATTCGGGAATCTTATTATAATGTGCTCTAATGGTTGCCGACTGATGCAAATAGGGCATAAACAAGGACCTAATCGCTTCTGAATGGTCGTTCGTATTGATGTTCAAATCAACTTGAAGTATGATGTTTTTAATTTTATAACGACGTTCGACCATTAATTTTAATTGCAAAGCCGATTCTTCTAATCTAGAACGTGTAATTCCATAATTGAATGTTTTGTAACCCGCTTTTTCAAAAATTTCGGGTACAAAATGATTGTTTACTCTTGAAGATCCTAAAAATACAACATCATATTTATGATCTGATGAATTGTAAAGGTAATCTATTTTCGACCTACAATCCGAATTCACATAAACTATCGTATAGAGTACATCCAATACCGCAGCAACTGCAAAGAGTAGCGCGCCGATTTTTAATAAGAATAGTATAAATTTTCTCATGATTTAGAATTGAAAGTAAATGAATTCTTTATAGTCAGAAAAGACACCAAGAGCAATAATTGCCGCTATACATAATCCCATTTTTACCCAACTATATTTTCCTGATATGGGTTCGACTTTGGTTCGGTTGTTCCATTCCACCCACACAAAAAGAACGACCAAAGCAAGTAATTCATAGTTGTATCTGCTGATCGTAAAATATTGCTTGTCAAAATGTTGGTTAGTAAACATGCGTGAAATATAGGCCAACGCATCTGCAATCGTTTTGGCTCTAAAAAAGATCCAAGCCAAACAGGTAATGGCAAAAGTCATCAAGATTTGTAGCATTGTTCTGAGAGAAGCAAAATTAAAGCCTACAGCAATTTCGTCGACATTCGTTCTGTTTCTGTTCAATACCAATAAAGGTAAAAAATACAGTGCATTGATCAATCCCCAAGCCACATAGGTCATATTGGCTCCGTGCCAAAATCCACTGACTAAAAATATGATGAACGTATTTCTAATTTTGAACCACATACCGCCTTTGCTACCTCCTAACGGAATGTACAAATAATCGCGAAACCAGGAAGATAATGAAATATGCCATCTGCGCCAAAACTCGGCTATATCTCTTGAAAAATAGGGGTAATTGAAATTTCGTAATAAATCGATTCCAAATAATTTGGATGTTCCCAGCGCGATGTCTGAATAGCCAGAAAAATCCCCATAGATTTGAAAAGCAAAATAGACAGCTCCTAATAGAAGCGAATAGGAATTCATACTCGGATAATTATTAAAAATCTCGTTAGCGTACACCGCACAAGAATCGGCAATCACCACCTTTTTTACCAAACCCCATACTATTTGATACACGCCTTCTTTGGCTTTTTCAAAGTTAAAAGTTCGTTTTACTTTTACTTGTGGAAGTAGGTGCGTGGCTCTCTCAATGGGTCCCGCAACCAATAAAGGGAAGTAGGAGACAAAAAGAGAATAGTCTACAAAATTGCGCTCCGATTGGATGCGTTTGTAATAAATATCAATGATGTAGGATAATCCATGAAAGGTGTAAAAAGAGATACCAACAGGTAATATCAAGTCCAATAATAACGGATTGGTTTTGAATCCAATATCTGTAAGTAGTTCTGCAAAAGAGCTCGCGAAAAAATTATAATACTTGAATATCCCCAAAAAACCGAGGTTGATGCTTACGCACAACCAAAGCCACATTTTTCGTTGCAATCGATCTTCGCTTTTTTCAATTTGAATCGCTGAAAAATAATCCAACAAGGTCGAGAAAACCAATAGAAACAAGAATCGCCAATCCCAGCAAGAATAAAAGTAATAACTTGCTGCAATCAGGATGTAATTCTGATACGATTTAGATTTTGAACCCAACCACCAATACAAAATAAAAACAAGGGGTAGGAAAAGGGCAAAATGAAAAGAGTTAAAAAACATATTTTAACGAAATAATAGCAATTAAAAATTCGGACTCAAATTGTACTTCTTGTAGAAATTATCTAAAATATCAACAATTTCATCTTCTGTGTCGACGATTTTTATCAAATTCAAATCTTCTGGATTGGCATTGTGGTGTTTTTCTATAATGACTGATTTGATCCAATCTAACAATCCGGACCAAAATTCGGTTCCAACCAAAATAATCGGGAATTTTGCAATTTTCTTGGTCTGAATCAACGTAATTGCTTCGAACAATTCATCCAACGTTCCAAAGCCACCTGGCATCACTACAAATCCTTGTGAGTATTTTACAAACATTACTTTGCGTACAAAGAAATAATCAAAATTCAAGTTCTTGTCTTTGTCAATATATGGATTAAAATGTTGTTCAAAAGGCAATTCGATGTTCAAACCAACCGAGGTGCCTTCCCCGCGATGAGCGCCTTTGTTTCCAGCTTCCATAATACCGGGTCCGCCACCTGTAATCACGCCGTATCCAGCCTTGCTTATTTTGTAAGCGATGTTCTCAGCCAACAAGTAATATTTATCATCTGGTTTGGTTCTTGCCGATCCAAAAATGGTTACACAAGGCCCAATTCGAGCCATACTTTCATATCCATTTACAAACTCCGACATGATTTTGAAAATTGCCCATGAATCATTGGTTCTAATTTCTGTCCAAGTTTTGTGGATCAATTTATCTTGAATTCTGTGATCTTCGTTTTCGTATTGATTTGCTGCCATATTTATTTATTTTTTTGAAGCTATTTCCAGCTTTTCATTTCAATCTTTTGCATCGCTGTCGCTATACAAAAGGATTTTTATTTCAATCTGGGCTATGATCTTGCTAAAATACCCCTTTTTTGTTAAGTAAAAAATTACTTTAATTCCAACTGTAAGAATTTGGCCGTATAACTTTTCTTGTTTTTAATGATTTCCTCTGGAGTACCCGTGCAAAGGATTTCACCTCCGCCTTTTCCACCTTCCATACCCACATCAATAATGTGGTCTGCCAGTTTGATTACGTCCAAATTATGCTCAATAATAAGCACGGTATTTCCTTTGTCAACCAATTTATTGATGACATCCATTAACACACGAATGTCTTCAAAATGGAGTCCTGTAGTAGGCTCATCCATGATGTAAAAAGTGTTGCCTGTGTCTTTTTTGGAAAGTTCGGTAGCCAATTTAATGCGCTGTGCCTCACCACCAGAAAGTGTGGTGCTTTGCTGTCCAAGGGTAATATATCCCAAACCAACATCTTGTATGGTTTTGACTTTTCGGTAAATTTTTGGAATGTTTTCAAAAAACGGTACGGCCTCGTCAACAGTCATATTCAAGATATCCGAAATGGACTTCGATTTGTATCTAATTTCAAGGGTTTCTCTATTGAAACGTTTTCCCTGACAAGTTTCGCATTCCACATACACATCTGGTAAAAAGCTCATTTCAATCGTTCGCACTCCCGATCCTTCACAAGTTTCACATCGTCCGCCTTTTACATTAAAACTAAAACGTCCAGCTTTATAGCCACGAATCATGGC
>JAGNYR010000053.1:4343-11004 GCA_017984835.1 Flavobacterium sp.
CCATTCAAATATTGCGCAGTTAGCGTGTGTTCTGCCAAAAGTTCTTTGGGTGTACCTTGACTGATGATTTTACCACCATATTTTCCGGCTTTCGGACCAATATCAATGACATAATCAGCATTTTCAATCATGTCTTTATCGTGTTCAACCACCAAAACTGAATTGCCAATGTCACGCAAATTTTTAAGTGAATTGATCAATCTTTCGTTGTCCCTTTGATGCAAACCAATACTAGGTTCGTCTAATATGTAAAGCACCCCCACCAATTGAGAACCAATTTGAGTAGCAAGCCTAATTCGTTGCGCTTCCCCACCAGAAAGGGATTTTGAACTTCTATTAAGGGCTAAATAATTGAGGCCAACATCCAATAAAAATTGCAAACGATCATTGATTTCTTTTAAGATTTCGATTGCAATCGTTTTTTGTTTGTTATCCAAATGTTTTGGTAATTCTGAAAACCAGTTAGCCAATTCAGCAATATCCATCGAAGCAAGTTCTGCGATATTTTTGTCTTGTAATTTAAAAAACAAAGCTTCTTTTTTGAGTCGGGAGCCACTACAAACCGGACAATCAATTTCATCCATAAATTCTTTTGCCCATCTTTTTATGGAGGAAGAATTACTTTCGTCGTATTGGTTTTTGATGAATTTTGAAATTCCTTCAAAATCAATTTTATATTCTTTGGTAACTCCCGCGGTTTTAGAAACTATGGCAAACTTTTCGTTGCCTCCATTCAGAATCATCTCCATCGCTTCTTCCGATATCTTTTCGATCGGATCGGTCAGTTTGAAACCGTATTTTTCACCAATAATTTCTAACTGTTTGAACATCCAAGAGCTTTTGTATTCGCCCAAGGGAATAATTCCTCCTTTGTTTATCGATATTTTGGTGTTGGGAATGATTTTTTTTCTGTTGATTTGTTGGATGGTACCCAATCCGTTGCAATCTTCACAGGCGCCTTTTGGAGAATTAAATGAAAATAAATTGGGTTCCGGATTTTGGTATGAAATGCCAGAAGTTGGACACATCAAAGTACGACTGAAAAAACGAACCGCATTGGATTCATGTTCAATAACCATCAAAACATCTTCTCCGTGATACATAGCTGTTTTAATGCTCTCGGTCAATCGCTTTTCCATTTCGGCATCGTTTTCAACAAGAAGTCGATCAATTACAATTTCTATATCATGATTTTTGTAACGATCCAGTTTCATTCCAGTGGTAATGTCAACAATGACCCCGTCGACTCTTACTTTCAGAAAACCTTGCTTGGCAATTTGTTGAAACAATTCGGCATAATGTCCTTTTCTCCCTTTGATAACGGGTGCAAGAATATTGATGCGTTTGTTTGAAAAATCAGCCAATATCAACTCCTTTATCTGATCATCTGAATACGAAACCATTCGTTCGCCTGTATTGTAACTAAAAGCTTCTCCAGCACGTGCATAGAGTAATCTCAAAAAGTCATAAATTTCAGTAATCGTTCCGACGGTCGATCTTGGCGACTTACTCGTCGTTTTTTGTTCGATTGCAATAACCGGAGAAAGTCCATCAATTTTATCCACATCGGGACGTTCCAATCCACCAAGAAACTGACGCGCATAGGCTGAGAAAGTTTCTATGTAACGACGTTGACCTTCGGCATAAATAGTATCGAAAGCAAGTGATGATTTTCCAGATCCAGAAAGCCCCGTGATAACCACCAGTTGATCTCTAGGAATGGAAATATCGATGTTCTTTAAATTATGAACCCTTGCGCCTTGAACTTCGATAGATGAATCGTTATGTGTCATAAAATATGGATAAAAAGCAAAAATACATTATTTATTGCTTATTTTCAGTTAGACTTTTACTAAGATTTTGATAAAGAATTCAGAAGGATAAATCCGCTACAAACAACCTTCTTAATCAATGGTCATTTGTTTTAACTTTTCACGATAGGCTTCCAGAATTGATTTTTTATCGACCAAACCTACAAAGGTGTTCTGCTTGAGTACAGGTAGAAATTCGGCTTTGGATTCATCAAATTTGTCCATTACTGATTCCATTCCTTCATAATAATCAAGGGTAAATTGCGGTTGAATCATTACTTCTTGAATGGTTGTAAATTTAATACTGAAATTGTTAAAAACGACGGATCGAATGGAGTCAAAATCAATGATTCCGATGAGTTGTTGTTTGTCGTTGAGAACCGGGTAAATCATTTGTTTTCTGATTTTTAAATCGGCCAATAAATGTTCCAATGAATTTTGAAGTCCTATGGTTTTGCAATGGGTATCAATTAATTTTAAAAAGTCAATGCTCAACAAGATGTTTTTGTCTTTGTCGCTTGTAAATACATCGCCTTTATCTGCAAGATTTTTTACATCCATGGAGTGCTTTTCAAACTGTTTTGAAACTGCAAAACTAATCGATGATACGATCATCAATGGCACCATCAAATCATATCCACCGGTGATTTCACCAATCAAAAAGATGGCTGTCAGTGGGGCATGAAACAAACCGCTCAATATCCCCGCCATTCCCACAATTGTGAAATTGGTTATAGGCAAGTGGCTGCCAAAATTTAATAAATTCACTGATTTTGATACAAAAAAACCTAAATACGATCCAACGAATAGAGAAGGTGCAAAATTACCTCCGTTACCACCACTTCCTAGTGTTAGTCCGGTCGCAAATGCTTTAAGTAAAACAGTAATTCCTACAAAAATCAACAACAACCATTCTTTGTTAAAGGTACTGTCTTCAACCAATGTTTTGTTCAGTAAATCGGTAGCGTTTTCGGTTGTTAGTGTTTTGATGCTTTCATAACCTTCTCCAAAAAGAGTGGGGAAGAAGAAAATAAGTACTGCCAATAAACCTGCACCAAACAAGCCTTTTTTGTATACGCCTAATTTTAATTTGCTAAAAAAACCTTCAACTTTTCTGAAATTTCTTGCATGGTAAACGGAAACAAAACCTGCCAAAATACCCAACAAAATGTAATAGGGAGTATTGTGATAATCAAAAGCTTTTACTCCGCTAAAACTCAATAATATTTCTTGGCTGATGAGTACTTTTGAGACCAATGCACCTGTAGCAGCAGCAATTATAATAGGAATAAAAGCAGAGATGCTGATATCGGTCAAGATGACTTCTACCGCAAATAACACTCCGGCAATAGGCGCGTTAAATGCCGCTCCAATTCCCGCCGAAACTCCGCATGCTAGCAATAGAATTCGATCCTTTTGTGAGAGTCGGTACTTTTGGGCAAAATTGGATCCGAAAGCTGCTCCAGTAATGGTAATTGGACTCTCTAATCCAGCTGAACCACCCAAACCAACGGTTAAGGAACTTGTGATGATTTGAGCATACATTTGTTTTTTGGGAAGTACCCCCCCTTTTTTAGCAACCGCATACAATATCTTCGAACTCCCTTTTTCAAGGGAACCATTGAGGAATTTATTGATCACAAAAAGGGTCAACAAAATACCAAAAATAGGGAGTAGTATCGTAAAGAAAGGGAACTTTAAATAACTGTTTACGTATTGGGCTAATATGAAAACATTGTGTGCAAAACTTTTTAAAATGATTACCGCAAACGCACAAGAAATACCAACTAATACAGAGGATAAGTAGATAAAGTTACGTTCGGAAAGTATCAGTTTGCACAAAAAAACAATCGACTCAAAATGGCGTTGTATTCTTCTAAATAAGAGCTGGATCGTTAATGAATTAGAATGAGGCATTGGATATTATGGTTTCAAAAGGATACAAAGATAGTTTATTTTATATTTCTGATGGCCTCTCTTTTGCTCAAAGGTTTTAATTGAACTTCCGATACAAATTCAAGCACTCCTGTTGGATTGAATCGGCTGTAATCTCTTAGTGCCCAACCAATCGCTTTTTGAATAAAAAACTCATGGGAAGTTCGGTGTTTGAAGCATTCGGCTTTTAGTAATTCGAAATCGGTGGAGCTTTTATAACTTAACTGAAAAATGATAGCTGTGCGATTAAGCCAGAGGTTATCTGAATTGGAGAATCGTTCGATGGTGTGTAATTTTTGTTCTGGAAATTGAGATAAATAACCACCAACCAGGTATTTCGCAATGACATCCACACTGTCCCACCATGAATTGGTAACAAGCATGTTTTCAAAAAGTTGAATGTCGTCAATTAAATAATTTTTTTTAATCTGCTGTTGCAACAAATCAATCGCAATCAAATGGTATTCACGCTCTTTTTTGTGAAAAAGCTCTTTACAGATTTCCCTAAAATTCGCTTTTATTTCTTGCGTATGATTCGGATAACAGCTTTTCATTATTTCACGACGCATTTCAGCTTTGATTCCTAAAAATGAAAATTTATTCTTCATATAATTTTCCATCGGTAGGGCCGTTTCTGAATTCCGATGTTGTTGTAATGCTTTTTCTAATTCTGCAATGAAATTCATAGGTTTTTGATATAATTTTGACAATGGTTTTGCAATTCTTCGAAGAAACTAAAAAACTCTGATTCAAACTCAATATAGTACATATCCAATTCAACAATGGCCTCATACATGGCTACCCGATGTTTTGTTCGATAATCCATCATGTAAAGTATTTTTTCGAGTCCCTCTTTACTAGCATATGAAACCAACCAGTTGTTTTCAATCATATGCGGGAGCATTGCCTTTGTTTTCTCTGTAATCAGATCTTGATTACTATGTAAAAGTTCATAAAAATCTTGTGCAAAAATAGATAATGGAACCGGATGGTATTTGAACCAATGATGTGCCAAAAAATAATCATAAAAAATATCCATGATTACCCCAGAATAGTGACCGTATTTTGCATGCAAACGGTGTTTACTTTTTCTGTAAATGGGGTGAAAATCGGTAAACGAATCAATGGATCGATGCAAAAGAATTCCGTTTTTAATATCTTCGGGGTGATTTAGATACTCTTTTCCTCGCACACTATCAGCCATAAAATTCCCTATCTTTAATAGATCATTTTCTCCAGACAAATAAATATGTGCTAAATAATTCATTCGACTAAAATATGAATTAAATAGTAATTCAAATCACTATATTTGTACTTTATTTTACAATACTAAAATTAATTATATGACTTTAATAAAATCAATTTCAGGGATAAGAGGAACCATTGGAGGTGCTGTAGGAGACAATCTGACGCCAGTAGATGCCGTAAAATTTGCTTCGGCTTATGGTTCTTTTTTGAAACAAAATTCAAGCAAGCAAAAATTAAAAGTGGTCATCGGACGTGATGCTCGCATTTCGGGACCCATGATTCATAATTTGGTGATGAATACTTTAATTGGTCTTGGAATTGATGTCATTGATTTAGGTTTATCGACCACACCTACAGTTGAAATTGCCGTGCCTATGGAAGGAGCAGATGGAGGTATTATATTGACTGCTTCTCACAATCCAAAGCAATGGAACGCGTTGAAATTACTGAATGAAAAAGGAGAATTTTTGAGCGGAAAAGAAGGCGAGCTTATTTTAGAAATTGCCGAATCAGAACGATTTGATTTTTCTGATGTTGATTCATTGGGCGAAATATTTGTCAACGACGCTTACATGGATATTCACATCGATGAAGTTTTAGATTTACCTTTGGTAGATGCGGCTAAAGTGGCCACTAGAAAATTCAAAGTTGTCGTAGACGGAGTCAATTCATCAGGTGGTATCATCATTCCAAAACTGTTAGAACAAATGGGAGTGGAGGTAGTTAAATTGTATTGTGAACCTAACGGACATTTTCCGCACAATCCAGAGCCATTAAAAGAGCACTTAGGAGACATTTGTAAATTGGTTGTGGAAGAGAAAGCCGATTTTGGTATTGTAGTGGATCCAGATGTAGATCGTTTGGCATTTATTTCAAATGACGGCGAAATGTTTGGAGAAGAATATACTTTGGTTGCTTGCGCCGATTATGTGTTGAGTAAAACCCCAGGAAATACAGTTTCCAACATGTCGTCTTCAAGAGCTTTACACGATATCACAAAAAAACACAACGGCGATTATCAAGCCAGCGCTGTGGGTGAAGTAAATGTTGTTGAAATGATGAAGGCTACCCAAGCAATTATTGGTGGAGAAGGCAACGGAGGAATCATCTATCCAGAATCACATTATGGTCGAGATAGCTTGGTTGGTGTGGCTTTGTTTTTAACACACTTAGCTAATTTGGATGTAACCGTAGCTGAATTGAGAGCAAGTTATCCGCAGTATTTTATGAGTAAAAATAAAATAGAATTGACTCCTCAAATCGATGTAGATGCGCTATTAGTAGCCATGGCAGATAAATATAAAAACGAAAAAATCACGACCATCGATGGTGTAAAAATTGATTTTCCAGAAAACTGGGTGCACCTTCGTAAATCAAATACAGAACCAATTATTCGAATTTATACCGAAGCTGCCACCCAAGAATTAGCGGATCAACTTGCGGATAAAATTATTGTAGAGATTAAACAAATTGCCGGAATCTAAAGAACTTATTTTCAATTGGTCCTAAACAAAATCATGTCGTATGCAAAGTGAAATCATTTTATGGGTAATTATTGGACTCAATGTCCTTTTCAGCTGGAAAGGTTTTGAAGATCTCACTTTTTTCAGAACCTATGAATTTCATATGGGAAGCATACTTTCTGGCGATCAAAAAAGAATGATCAG
>JAGNYR010000054.1 GCA_017984835.1 Flavobacterium sp.
TTTCGCTGCTTTTACAACGCAAGCGCAAGACGAATTGAAATGGCATACCGATTTGAACAAAGCTATTGAGGTTGCCAACAAAGAAGACAAACCTATGTTTTTGTTTTTCACAGGAAGTGATTGGTGTGGTTGGTGTATTCGTTTGCAAAAAGAAGTTTTCAAAACGCCTGATTTCATCAAATGGGCAAAAGAAAAAGTGGTGTTGGTGGAATTAGATTACCCTAGAAAATCCTATCAAACAGATGAAGTAAAAATGCAAAATGCACAGTTGCAACAATTTTTTAAAGTACAAGGATACCCAACAGTTTGGTTTGCAAAAGCGACCAAAGCCAATGGAAAAATTAATTTCGAACAATTAGGCAGTTCAGGGTATCTAGCCGGCGGACCTTCGGTTTGGTTGGACAGTGCCAATAAAATAATTGCCAATTATGTTCCAACCCCAAAACCGGCAGACACAAAAAAAGCAAAAGCTAAAAAATAAATGGTTTTAATCCATTCGATAATATCCCTTTTCGGCAACTGCATGGAAAGGGATTTTTTGTTGCTCACAAGTAGCTTTCCAAAGTGCGACATAGCTTCTATAATTGGATGCGTCGGCAATAATTTGCTTGGGTTTATGATGTTGAAGAATGGCGTCTAAATTTATTTTTGGAGACTGAATCAACACCAACACATCCGGTTTGGTTTTTGGCAGATACACACAAGAACGATCAATCACTACAATTTTTTTCGAATGAAAATAATACAAATTTTTTAGTTTATGATGCGTTGTTATTCTTGAAGATTGAGCGGTGGCATAGTTTACCAACGCTACATTATGGATTTCGTTTTGATTTGAATTTACAACTATTTCACCTCCTGTTTTTTCTGTGAACAAGCTGGATTTCTTTTTTGTAAAGAAGACGAATTCATCTTTGTTTTCAATTTCTACCTGACGATGAATCAATGCAACTTGAAAAAGGATCAAACTACAAAGTAAAGCGGTAACTTTTTTATAATTTGGTTTTTTCAAAGCAATAAAAGCGGTGCAAATGATCAAATAGAGCGCCAACAACATGCTTGTGTTGAATGGAATATCCTTGATGATGAATTGCTCGAAAGAAGCTATTTGATGAATGATGTAATTAATGAACCAGATCAACACTTCCATTAGCCTGAGCAAAGGTATCCATACAATATTTGTTGCAGCCATTCCTAACACCATGACTCCAACACCCATAATGATCGAAATCAAGGGTAGAATGATCAAATTTGTTACAAAAAACAGCCCTGAAAATTGATGAAAATAATACAGGCAAAGGGGTAATGTTCCTATTTGAGCAGCGGTTGACACGGTTACAATCTCCCAAATTTTAGTACCCAACTTGTTTTTTGGATGATACAAGGTAGATAAGATGGGTTGTGTCCATACAATAAAAAACAAGGCCAAATAACTCAACTGAAAGCCAACATCGTAAATGTAAGACGGATTAAATAGCAGCAATAAAAAGGCTGAAATTAGTAAGGTGTTGTAGATATTAGTACTTCTTCTAAAATACATTCCAATGGCTACAAACGAAAACATCGTTACCGACCGCAATACAGAAGGAGATAAACCAGCCAATATCCCGAAAAAGGACAACGAAAGCAGGATGATCAGTAATTTGGTGAGCGCATTTCTTCGAGTATGCGAAAGCGGGGATAACAAAAAAGTGAGGAATCCCAACAATAACCCCACATGAAGCCCCGATACTGACAATACATGTATGGCGCCAGCATATTGATAATCCTGCAAAACTTCTTTTGATATATCCTGTTGTTGACCTAATAATAAAGCAGCAAAAACAGGTAATTCCTTTTTGCTAAAATTCCTTTTTTCAAGGGTTTGAAGTAAGTTATTTCGAATCCTCGAAGCTACAGTTCGGATGGAATATTTAGCTGGCGGAGCCATTGATAGTTCCTTCAAGTCGATGTTCACTTGTCCAAAAACACCTTTGTTTTCGAGGTAGCCTTTATAGTCAAACTGCCCAGGATTGTTGGCGGGTAAAAGTTTTTTTATGTTGGATACAAATCGGAGTCGTGTGCCATATTCAAAGTAGGGTATTTTGCCCTGATTTTGAATTGAGAGTACTATTTTTCCATCAGTCGGAATGCCTTTAATAGCTGTAACCGTTGCTTCATACCGAACACGAGTCGATGTGCTTTTTAATTTTTCACCAAGTTCAACCCTTATTTCATTTTGATTTTGAATTTCTTTTCGATGTAAATAATGATCAGCATTCCATTTTACATCATGCACAGAAGCTGAGGTTAATCCGATAAGAATAGCAAGAAAGCAAAAAAATACAGAACTTACTTTGTGGAGAGTTTTCTTATAAATAAAAGGCAGAAGGGAGCAAATCAAAACTATGACTGCCAGAGATAATGGATAAAAAGAAAAGTTCATGTATGGGTACAAAAGGATACCTATTACAAAAAACAAGCAAATTTTTATCAGTGGAAATTGTAGTTCTTTCATTAATTAAAATTAATAAAAAAAGAAATACAAAACAGATTTACTCAATAACTCTATTTACTTGGGCGAAATTTTTACTGTAATAATTTTCTTTCGTGCTGGAATAGATCACACCTTTGCTTGTAGAGGAATGTACAAAAATTATTTCTTCGTCGTTTACTTCAACGACCATTCCTACGTGGTTGATGTAGTATTTCCCATTGGTTCTAAAGAATATTAAGTCGCC
Organism: Flavobacterium sp.; assembly: GCA_017984835.1. Taxonomy (GTDB): domain Bacteria; phylum Bacteroidota; class Bacteroidia; order Flavobacteriales; family Flavobacteriaceae; genus Flavobacterium. Next base: position 2,721 of record JAGNYR010000054.1, read on the forward strand.
TTTTTTCACCTCGTTTCGTTCCAAAACACGACCAATTTTTGCCATGTCTGTAGAAGATCTGGGAAGGATGATATCAAACTTTTTGAACGTATAAAACATCAAACCCGAACAATCAAATCCCTCTTTTGAGCTGCCTCCAGATTGGTAACGTGTGCCCAAATTGTCAATGGCATTGTTGATCAATTGTTCGCAAAAATAGCTGGCATCTTCTGTCGAAATGACTACGTCTTCTTCTCCGTTATCAAGAACAATAGGTTTGTTGGGAACAATTTTAATTACTTCAATTGGGTGTATTTCGGCTTTTTTATTTGCGATGGCTTTTTGTTCTTTCATTTTTGCCTCGATGGCCTTTAATTGTTCCTCTGCATTGTAATCATATTTGTTTTTTTTGATCGCTTCTTTTTTTGAAGTGATTACAACAGACGATTGTGTTTTGCAAGAAGCAATAAGTAGGAGTAATAAAAGGGCGAATATTTTTTTCAAAGTTTTATTTTTTTTGCAAAGGTACAGTTTGTAAATTATTTCGGAAAGATATTTTCAAGGATAAGTGATGCTGTTTTTTCACTTGCGCCTGCTCCACCTAATTTTTGTTCGAGTGCCTCGTATTGAGAAAGCAACTTGTTTCTATGGGTTTCTTCCAAAAGTTTTGAAAGCTCTTTTTTCAGATTTTCATGGGTGAATTTTTCTTGGATTAATTCGGTTACAACCTCTTCATCCATGATGAGATTGACCAGCGAAATGTATTTTAAGGTAATGATTCGCTTTGCAATTTGATAGGAAATATAACTTCCTTTATAGCACACTACTTCAGGAACTTTGAAAAGTGCGGTCTCCAATGTTGCCGTTCCAGATGTGACAAGTGCCGCGTGAGCATTGCTTAATAAATCGTAGGTTTTATTGGAAATAAATTTAATTTTTGGATTTTTTAAATAAGGTTCGTAGAACGAAAATTCCTGACTTGGAGCCCCAGCAATGACAAATTGATACCCCGGAAAATCAGCTACAACGCTCAACATAACTTGCAACATTTTTGAGATTTCTTGCTTTCTACTTCCCGGTAAAAGGGCTATGATGGGTTGTTCACTTAAATTGTTTTCTTGTAAAAAAGTGGATCTGTCTACTTTCGTTCGGTTTTGAATGGCGTCGATCAAGGGGTGGCCTACAAAGTCAACGGGAAACTGATGCTTGATTTCATAATATTCTTTTTCAAATGGTAAAATTACATAGAGTTTGTCAAAATCTCGTTTGATGGCTTTGATTCGGCTTTCTTTCCAAGCCCATATTTGAGGTGAAATATAGTAATGCGTTTTGATTCCTTTTGCTTTCGCCCATTTTGCAATACGCATATTAAAGCCAGGATAGTCAATAAAAATAAGGACATCGGGTTGGAATTTTTCAATATCCGTTTTGCAAAATTTGATGTTGTTTAAAATGGTTTTCAAATTCATCAGTACTTCTGCAAACCCCATGAAAGCGAGCTCGCGATAATGTTTTACCAACGTTCCTCCCGTTTGACTCATTAAATCTCCTCCCCAAAAGCGGATTTCTGCTTGTGGGTCTTTCTCATACAAAGCTTTCATCAAATTGGATCCGTGTAAATCGCCCGAGGCTTCACCTGCAATAATGTAGTACTTCATGATTTGTAAATTAGAGCAAAGTCGTAAAAATAGCTAATAATATAGTGGCTAGGAGTATCCCTTTTGCCATGTTTTCTCTCTGTGTTTTTATGCAAATAAAAAACAGTAACAAATTCAACAAGGCGCCAAGTGTAATAATTTTACCTAAGACCCCTTCGTTTTTTAGAATAAAAAGGTCAGATAGATCGTTGAATTTTGTAAAAATAATTAAAAACAAAAAACTGCCAAAAAGTGCAGCCATTATGCCGATCAGCAATCCTAATATCAACTCTTTTTTGTTCATCATTCCTTTAATTTATAAATCCCAAGTATTTAATTGCGCCATTGTGTGGTGGGCAGTTAGGTCAAATTGAACGGGTACCACACTGATGTAATTGTGTGCCAAAGCCCATTCGTCTGTGTCTTCTCCTTTGTCCAAATTAACAAATTCACCCGAAAGCCAATAATATTCTCTACCGGTTGGCGTGATTCTTTTATCAAATTTTTCTTCCCAAATTGCTTTCGCTTGGCGGCAAATTTTTATCCCTTTGATTTCTTCTGTTTTTAATTTTGGAAAATTCACATTCAATACGGTGCCCTCGGTCAGTCCGTTTTGTAAAACTTGCAAAGCGATTTTTTTAATGAAGGGCTTGATTTGCTCAAAGTCTGCATTCCAATTATAGTCTAATAAAGAAAATCCTATAGCCGGAATACCTTCAATACCCGCTTCTACAGCTGCACTCATGGTGCCAGAATAAATAACATTTATAGAAGAATTAGAACCGTGATTGATTCCAGAAACGCATAAATCTGGTTTTCTTTTCAGGATTTCGTTGACAGCCATTTTCACACAATCTACAGGCGTTCCAGAACAACTGTATTCTGTAATTTGCGCATTTTCCTCCGAAATTTTATTCAAATGAAGTGTGTTATTGATGGTGATGGCATGTCCCATAGCGCTTTGAGGGCTGTCTGGAGCTACCACAAGAACGTCACCTATTTCCGCCATCACACTAATTAAAGCACGTATTCCTGGCGCAGAAATTCCGTCGTCGTTGGTTACTAAAATGAAGGGTTTTGCCATGAAACAAATTCTTTTATATTGTAACAAATGTACTTATTTTACTACTTATATTTTCAAATTTTTAATAACTTTGAAGATTCTGATTTGTTTTAACAAAAAATTATGCGTCATTAATAATTTCTCGTATAGTTTTGTAAGTATATTAGATAGAATTAATGAATACAATTATTCAATTTATGAAAAGACATTATAAAAAACTACTTCTTGTAGTCGCGCTTTCTATTGGTTTATGGAGCTTTATGCCTAAATCTGAAGTTTCAGATCCAGAAAAAGACAAAACGTTGATTGAATTATTGACTTTTGTTTTGGAAAAAGGACATTATAACCCAGCAGTTATTGATGATTCATTTTCTAAACAAGTGTATACAGAATACATCAAATCATTGGATCCGTCCAAACGTTTTTTATTGCAATCGGATATCAACGAATTTTCTAAATATGAAACACGTATCGACGATGCTATTCGAAATAAAGACCTTACTTTTTTCGATTTGACCTACAACCGTTTGGTTAAAAGAATGAATGAGTCGAAAGCTTATTATAAAGTAATTTTAGAGAAACCGTTTGATTATACCATCAAGGAAGAAATCTCGACAGATTATGATGAAATACCTTATGCTGCCGATGTAGATGCCATCAAAGAAAGATGGAGAAAACAGTTAAAATTATCTTCGTTATCGTATTTGGTTGACAAACAAGAAACGCAAGAAGAAATGGCTAAAAATTCTGGCAAATCGCAACAAGAGCGCTTGTCGGAATACAAAACAAAAATGGGTTCAAAATTCAACCCTGAACTTGAGAAGAAATTTTTAGCTTCCCTTGAAAAAGAAAAAAGTGAAACGCCAAAAACGTTTGAACAACTTGAATCAGAAGCAAGAGAAAGTACTTTAAAATCATTGAATGATTATTTCGATTTGATTAAAGATTTGAATCGAAGTGATTGGTTTGCTATTTTCTTGAATGCCATTGTAGAACGATTTGATCCGCATACAACTTATTTTCCTGCAGAAGATAAAGAACGTTTTGATATCAGCATGAGTGGAAAATTGGAAGGAATTGGCGCTCGTTTGCAAAAGAAAAACGATTACACTGAAATTTCAGAATTGATTTCGGGCGGTCCAGCTTGGCGTGGAAAAGAATTGGAAGCAGGTGATGTGGTGTTAAAAGTTGCCCAAGGAGATGCAGAACCTGTAGATGTTGTAGGGATGCGTCTTGACGATGTAGTGAAGAAAATCAAAGGTCCAAAAGGAACAGAAGTTCGATTGACTGTTAAGAAAACGGATGGTTCGATTCGTGTGATCACAATCATTCGTGACGAAGTTGAAATGGAAGAAACCTATGCCAGATCGAGTGTGGTAGAAAAAAATGGCATGAAATACGGGATCATTTATTTGCCAAAATTTTATATTGACTTTGAAAACAAAGACAGTAGAGATGCTGCAAAGGATGTCGCGATCGAAGTAGAACGATTAAAAGATGCCAACGTTCAAGGGATCATTGTTGACGTGAGAGATAATGGTGGAGGTTCTTTAAAAACAGTAGTAGACATTGGAGGTTTGTTCATTGAGCAAGGACCTATTGTTCAAGTTCGTACCTCAGAAGGAAAGAAAGAAGTTTTATACGACCGCGATAAAAAAGTAGCTTGGGACGGACCGTTGGTTATCATGACCAATAGTTTTTCTGCATCTGCATCCGAAATTTTAGCTGCAGCTATGCAAGATTACAAGCGCGCAGTAATCATAGGAGGAAAACAAACCTACGGAAAAGGAACGGTTCAAAACGTGATCGATCTAAATCAATTTGTACGCGGAAGTGCTTACGGTGATTTGGGGGCATTAAAAACCACTACGCAAAAATTTTATAGAATCAATGGAGGTTCTACACAACTTGAAGGGGTGGCTAGCGATGTGGTAATGCCAAATAAATTTGCGTATTTGAAAATGGGAGAGCGTGATGAGAAAAACGCCATGCCTTGGGATAAAATCGACCCAGCCGACTACAGCGTTTGGAACAAACAATCAAATCATGATCAAGCCATTGCAAACAGCAAGAGAAGATTGGAAAACAATCCGCAATTAAAATTAATTGATGAAAATGCAAAATGGATCGATCAACGAGACAAAGAAAATTCGTTTAGTTTGGAATTAAATACCTTCAAACAAGATCAAAAAAGAATTGAAGAAGGTTCGAAAAAATTCAAAGCGATTTCTGATTATTCTAATTCATTTAAGTTTCAGGCACTTCCATATGAACAAGAATTGATGAAAAAAGATGAGGTTTTGAAACAAAAAAGAGAAACTTGGCACGAGAGTCTTTCGAAAGATATTTATGTTGAAGAAGCGATTCGTGTGTTGGATGATTTGCAATCAAGCTCTGCAAAGAAACCGGTTACTTCTCAACTCAAAAAGCAAAAAACGCTTAAATCATAATGTTACTTAAATAAATAAAAAAATCGCCTGGAAATAGGCGATTTTTTTATTTTAAAAAGGAAAATTATTTGCTCAATTCTACAAAATATTTGTAAAATAACGGAATGGTTTCAATCCCTTTCAAATAATTGAAAATCCCGAAATGTTCGTTGGGTGAATGTATCGCGTCGCTGTCCAAACCAAATCCCATTAGTATTGTTTTGCTTTTTAATTCTTTTTCAAAAAGGGCTACAATTGGAATACTACCGCCTGAACGAACAGGAATAGCAGGAACCCCAAAGGTTTCCGTATACGCTTTGTTGGCTGCTTGATATCCTATACTATCAATGGGTGTTACATATCCTTGTCCGCCATGATGCGGCGTTACTTTCACTTTCACAGACTTGGGTGCAATACTTTCAAAATGTTGGGTGAACAATTGTGTGATTTCTTCCCAATCTTGGTTAGGTACCAAGCGCATCGATATTTTGGCAAATGCTTTACTTGCAATAACTGTCTTGGCTCCTTCGCCCGTATATCCACCCCAAATTCCATTGACATCCAATGTAGGTCGAATCGAATTACGTTCGTTTGTAACATACCCCGTTTCGCCATGAACATCCTCAATATCTAATGCTTTTTTATAATTTTCTAAACTAAAGGGCGCTTTAGCCATTTCGGCTCTTTCTTCTGTAGACAGTTCTTCAACTTTGTCATAAAAACCTGGAATGGTGATGTGGTTGTTCTCGTCATGTAACGAAGCAATCATTTGAGTCAACACATTGATCGGATTTGCGACTGCGCCTCCATACAACCCAGAATGAAGATCTCTGTTTGGTCCCGTGACTTCTACTTCTACATAGCTCAACCCTCTCAATCCAGTTGTAATGGAAGGTTGTTGGTTGGAAATCATTCCGGTATCCGAAATTAAGATCACATCGTTTGCTAGTTTTTCTTGGTTTCTTTCTACAAACCAGCTCAAACTTTTTGACCCCACTTCTTCTTCTCCTTCAATCATAAATTTTACATTGCAAGGCAACGAATGGGTAGCTATCATGTATTCAAAAGCCTTAACGTGCATATACATTTGGCCTTTATCATCACAAGATCCTCGAGCAAAAATGGCTCCTTCCGGATGAATTTCAGTTGTTTTAATTACGGGTTCAAACGGAGGGGAAGTCCAAAGTTCAACTGGGTCGGGCGGTTGCACATCATAATGACCATAAACCAATACGGTAGGTAAATTGGGGTCAATGATGTGTTCGCCAAAAACTATCGGATACCCCGGAGTTTCACATATTTCAACGGTTTTGCAACCCGCTACTTCCAAGCTTTTTTTCACGGCTTCGGCTGTATCAATAACGTCTTGTGAATAGGCGCTATCGGCACTCACAGAGGGTATTTTGAGCAAGTCGATAAGTTCATTGATAAATCGTTCTTTGTTGTTTTGAACGTATTGTTTGATTTGATCCATTTTTTTATTTGATGTTTAATAGTTTCAAAAATACTAAAAAATATTTTTAAAAAATTTATAATTCATAATTTATAATTCATAATTATATGTATATTTGCACTCACAATTTTTGCGGGTATGGCGAAATTGGTAGACGTGCCAGACTTAGGATCTGGTGCCGCAAGGCGTGTAGGTTCGAGTCCTATTACCCGCACAAAAAATGCAACTCACTTATCATTAGAGAGTTGCATTTTTTTTATTTTTATGGAGCACCTAATTTTTTTATTAGATCACTTCTTGTCCCGCTTTCGCCTGTATCTTGCTCCGAAATCTTCGCAAGGATGTCGGCTCTATCGGGGCTATAAAACACAGATTGTTTTTCAGGTGCGTTTTTTTTATTCCATCAATTTAAAAATTGTTTTTTGTACTTGTTAACTAATTACTTAGGCTACCGCTTCCACAACAATGGCATCGTCATTTAGCATGCTTTTTAGCATGTTCTCAATGCCGTTTTTCAACGTGAAAGTAGACGAGGGGCAACCATTGCAAGATCCTTGAAGGATTACTTTTACCAGTTTTTGTTCTTCATCATAGGAATCAAACAAGATGTTTCCGCCATCGGCAGCTACGGCTGGTTTTACGTATTCTTCCAAGATATTGATGATTTGTTGAGAAGTAGTGTCCAAATGATCAAAATTCTTAATTTGTTGCTTTTCTGCTTTCGGACTTTCAACGGCTTGCAATTCGTCGATGATTTGACCGCCGTTCTCAATAAATTGTTTGATAAAAGTTCGGATTTCGAGTGTGATTTCTTCCCAAGTTGCTACTTCATATTTGGTAATAGAGATGTAGTTTTCATCAATGAATATTTCTTTCACAAATGGAAATGAAAAAAGTTCTTTTGCCAATGGCGAAGGTCCGGTTTGATCTATATTTTTGAATTCGAAAGCTGTTTTAGTAATTAATTTATTGACTACAAATTTCAGCGTCGAAGGGTTGGGTGTGGTTTCTCCGTATACTGTTACAGGTTGTTTTTTCGTTTTATTTTCACTCGGTAGAATCACAATTCCGCCATTTGTAATGAAATTTTCTATTTGTTCGGCTACTTCTTCTTGAACATCTTTCCATTCTACTATGCTGAATCGCTCAATGGCAATAAAATTCCCAGAGATGTAAACAGTTTTTACGAAAGGTAAATAAAATAACTGTTGGGCAAGAGGAGAGTTTTTAGCTTCGTCAATATTTTTGAATTCAAAATTTTCATTTTGTGTAATAAAATCATCTAATTCAAATTTAATTATGGTAGGATTTTGCGTTTCTTTTATCGTTATTTTCATTTCAAAAGGTAATTTTTTTTACAAATTTAGGAAGATATTTCCTTCAAATCGTTATATTTGAAAATTAAACAATTAATTAACACTTGTTTCTGTTTTTTGGAGCAGTTTCGCATACATATATTTATGAAAAGATTACTATTTATATTGCTTTTTTCAGCAGTTGCCATATCTGGATTTTCACAACCTATTGTTACGTCTACCAACCAATATACAATTTATCAATTAGTTAAAGAAAA
>JAGNYR010000019.1:0-14721 GCA_017984835.1 Flavobacterium sp.
ATTCTACGTTCTTCTGCAGTTGGTTTGATGATCGATGCCGTTCCTCCTAGATGAATGTTTGCTCTGAATTCACCTGGTAAGGCAACTCTTTGAATGGCAGCAACTACTTTTCCGTCAATTACAAAAAGACGTAAATCTTTACCGTTGGCTTCTTTAATAAATTCCTGAACTAAAATATTGGCATTCAAGCTTTTGAAAGCATTAATTACAGATTCGGCTGCTTTTTTAGTTTCTGCAAGTACCACACCTTTTCCTTGTGTACCTTCTAATAATTTTACGATAAGAGGAGAACCTCCCACCATTTTAATCAAATCATCGGTATCTAAAGGTGAATTTGCAAATCCCGTCGTTGGGATATCAACTCCATGATTTAATAACAACTGCAATGAATATAATTTATCTCGAGATTGTGTGATTGCGGCAGCAGAGTTCAAACAATATACTTTTAATGCCTCAAATTGTCTTGTTAAAGCACAACCATAAAATGTAATGCTCGGTCTAATTCTTGGAATAATGGCATCAAATTTATCTAATATTCTTCCGCCTCGGTAATGAATTTCGGGTGTGTCGGCATCTAATTTCATGTAACATTCTTTGATGTTTAGAAATTCCATTTGATGTCCACGCATGGTGCCTGCTTCCATGATTCGTTTGTTGCTGTATAATTCGGGATTACTTGCGAGCAATCCAATACGTAACCCAACTTTTTGATCCGTTTCGGATACGTAAATTTGCTTTAATTTTTCGGTTGTTGGTTCTCCAAGTAGGTATTTTTGTTCCGGATCTACTAAAATTCTTCCACTCATAGCTTCACGTCCCAAAAGCATACGGAATCCCATGGAGTCACGATTGGTAAGAGTCATTTCGATTGTCCAGTTGGTGTCACCAATAGTTATGGTTGTTTGGATGACAAAGCGCTGTTCTCTATACCCACTTGAACTTTTTACAATTCGTTTATCAATTAATAATGCCTCACAATGCTTGACTGTTTTTAGGTTATTTTGAATCGGATTGATGTCAAACTTGACCCAATTCGTGTCGTTTTTTGTAAAAGGAACAATATTTATTGCATGTAGAGCAGATGTTTTAGCTCCTGAATCGACACGAGCTTTGATCGCTGGAATCCCTAAATCTGGGAAAGAACACCATTCTTCTGAGCCTAAAATGATTTTGTTTTGTGGCATGTTTATGAATTAAAATAGGATTCGAAAGTACTACTTTTTTTAAAATTAAAAACCACTATTAATATTATTTTTCTATTAATAGTGGTGGGTATGGAATAGGCCGAAACTTATTTTGTAGGCTCTTCAGCTTTTTGAATGGTTACATTTAATTCTTCAGAACCTTCTGCAATATCCATGAAGATTTCATCACCAGCAGTTATTTTAGAAGTAATTATTTCTTCTGCTAAGGCATCTTCAACATATTTTTGAATGGCTCGTTTTAAAGGTCGGGCTCCAAATTGTTTGTCAAATCCTTTGTCGGCAATAAATGATTTTGCCGTATCAGATAATAAAAGGGTATAACCTAGGTTTTTGATACGTCCATATAATTTTTGCAATTCAATTTCGATGATCACATTGATGTCTTCTTTTTCTAAGGCATTGAAAACAATTACATCATCGATTCTGTTTAAAAATTCAGGTGCAAAAGTTTTCTTTAATGCATTCTCAATCACGCTCTTCGAATTATCATCTGCATTAGCAATTCGAGCTGCGGTTCCAAATCCAACTCCTTGACCAAAGTCTTTTAGTTGTCGGGCACCTACATTGGAAGTCATGATGATGATGGTGTTCTTAAAATCAATTTTTCGACCTAAACTATCTGTTAAATAGCCATCGTCCAATACTTGCAACATCATGTTGAATACATCGGGATGGGCTTTTTCAATCTCATCTAATAAGACCACACAATAAGGTTTTCTTCTTACTTTTTCTGTCAACTGTCCACCTTCTTCATAACCTACATATCCGGGAGGGGCACCAATTAGTCTAGAGATAGCAAATTTTTCCATGTATTCACTCATGTCAATACGAATCAACGCATCTTCAGAATCAAATAATTCACGTGCAATAACTTTTGCTAATTGTGTTTTTCCAACTCCTGTTTGACCTAAAAAGATAAACGAACCAATCGGTCTGTTTGGATCCTTCAAGCCAGCTCTGTTGCGTTGAATTGATCGTGCAACTTTAACCACCGCTTCGTTTTGTCCCACTACTTTTCCTTTGATAAGTTCCGGTAATTGGGCCAATTTGTTGCTTTCAGTTTGTGCAATTCTATTAACAGGAATTCCAGTCATCATCGAAACCACATCCGCCACATTGTCTTCTGTGACAACAATGCGGTTGTTTTTAGAATCTTCTTCCCATTTTTCTTGCGCAATTGCAAGGTCTTTTTCTATTTTCTTTTCGTCATCTCTCAGTTTTGCAGCTTCTTCATATTTTTGTCTTTTTACGACTGCATTCTTGTTTTCTCTGACGTCTTCCAATTGGCGTTCCAAATCAAGAATTTGTTTCGGAACCTCAATGTTTGTGATATGAACTCTAGAACCTGCTTCATCCAATGCATCAATCGCCTTGTCTGGTAAAAATCGATCCGACATGTAACGGTCGGTTAATTTTACACACGCTTCAATCGCTTCAGGAGAGTAAATCACATTGTGATGATCTTCGTATTTGTTCTTGATGTTGTTGAGGATTGTAATGGTTTCTTCAACGTTGGTTGGTTCAATAATTACTTTTTGAAAACGTCTTTCAAGCGCACCATCTTTTTCAATGTATTGTCTGTACTCGTCTAAGGTTGTCGCGCCAATACATTGTATTTCTCCTCTTGCTAAGGCAGGTTTAAACATGTTGGAAGCATCTAGTGATCCAGTAGCACCACCGGCACCAACTATGGTGTGAATTTCGTCGATAAAAAGAATGATGTCATCATTTTTTTCCAATTCATTCATGACAGCTTTCATGCGTTCTTCAAACTGACCACGGTATTTGGTTCCGGCAACTAAGCTGGCTAAATCCAAAGTTACCACACGTTTGTTGAACAATATTCTAGATACCTTTTTCTGAATGATACGCAAAGCTAAACCTTCAGCTATGGCTGATTTTCCAACTCCTGGCTCACCAATTAAAAGAGGATTGTTCTTTTTTCTTCTACTTAAAATCTGAGAGACGCGTTCAATTTCTTTTTCACGACCAACTACAGGATCGAGTTTTCCTTCTTCGGCCATTTCGGTTAAATCTCTACCAAAATTATCTAAAACCGGTGTTTTCGATTTTTTATTCGATTTATTCGTAGGGGAGTTGAACGTATCATTTTTTGACACATCATCTTGTCCTAAGTCATCATTAAATGATTCATTTTTAGGTAAATTTTCGATAAAATCTTCTTCTTTGGGTGTCATATCTAAATATTGTTCTTTTGCGGTATCGTAGTCCACTTTCATTTTATTTAAAAGCTTTGTAGTAGGGTCGCTTTCATTTCTCAAAATGCAAAGCAAAAGATGCGCGGTACTAATTGAGGAACTTTGAAATACTTTTGCTTCTAGAAAAGTAGTCTTTAAAGCTCTTTCTGCTTGTCGTGTTAGTTGTAAATTTCGTTTGTCAATGGCAGTATCCACATTCGGATTTGGAGGACTTAATATTTCAACCTTACGTCTCAAATAGTCCAGATCAATTGATAAGCTATTCAATATTGTAATTGCTTTTCCATTACCGTCACGAAGAATTCCAAGCATAAGATGTTCAGTTCCAATGAAATCATGACCTAATCGCAATGCTTCTTCTTTGCTATAGGTAATTACATCCTTAACTCTAGGTGAAAAATTATCATCCATATTTTTTTATTTATTGCTAAATTTTAATCCCGAAAAGGGCAGTGTCAAAAACCATTCCGAATTGGATTCGTCTAGATGCTAATAGACGAAAAATATCCCAATAATAAAAGTAATGGACTTGCTTTTTATTAACTATTCCCAGGGGGTATTTTGTTAATAAATCATTGAAATATGTGAGCAAAAACGCTTTAAAAATTACTTATTAATCGTATCTTGCGCGTTAGAACAAAAAATTAATTTATATAAAATTTATAACTATGTCTGACGGAGAAAAGTTAATTCCTATTAACATTGAAGACGAAATGAAATCATCTTACATCGATTATTCGATGTCTGTAATTGTTTCAAGAGCATTGCCAGATGTACGTGATGGTTTAAAGCCTGTGCATCGAAGAGTACTATACGGAATGTATGATTTAGGAGTTTTTTCAAATAAAGCACATAAGAAATCAGCAAGAATTGTCGGTGAAGTATTAGGAAAGTACCACCCACATGGAGATACCTCAGTTTATGATGCCATGGTTCGTATGGCTCAAGAATGGAGTTTACGTTATTTATTGGTAGACGGTCAAGGTAACTTTGGTTCTGTCGATGGAGATAGCCCTGCTGCGATGCGTTATACAGAAGCTAGAATGAAAAAAATGTCGGAAGACATTATGGCAGATATTGACAAAGAAACAGTTGATTTTCAATTGAACTTTGACGACACATTGTACGAGCCTAAAGTAATGCCTACTCGAATTCCGAATCTATTGATCAATGGAGCTTCTGGAATTGCGGTGGGTATGGCGACCAACATGGCGCCTCACAATCTTACAGAGGTAGTAGATGGGACATTGGCTTACATAGACAACAACGACATTGAAATTGATGAGTTAATCACATATATCAAAGCTCCAGATTTTCCAACGGGAGGTGTTATTTACGGATACGAAGGTGTTCGTGAAGCATTTAAAACAGGTAGAGGTCGAATCGTGATTCGTGCCAAAGTTGGTTTTGAAGAAGCGAATGGAAAAGACGTAATTGTTGTTTCAGAAATCCCTTATCAAGTGAATAAGGCTGAAATGATTAAGAAAACGGCGGATCTAATCAATGAAAAGAAAATTGAAGGTATTTCAAACATCCGTGATGAGTCGGATCGATCTGGAATGCGAATCGTTTATGAACTTAAACGTGATGCAGTTCCAAATGTAGTTTTGAACACCTTATATAAATACACACAACTACAATCTTCTTTTAGTGTAAATAATATTGCACTTGTAAAAGGAAGACCTCAAATGTTGAACGTTAAAGATCTAATTCATTATTTCGTTGAACACAGACATGACGTAGTTGTAAGAAGAACTCAATTTGAGTTACGTAAAGCAGAAGAAAGAGCTCACATATTAGAAGGATTGATTATTGCTTCAGACAATATTGATGAAGTAATTAAAATCATTAGAGCTTCGAAAGATGGAGAAGAAGCACGTGCTAAATTAATAGAGCGATTTAAATTATCTGAAATCCAAGCAAGAGCTATTGTTGAAATGCGTTTGCGTCAATTGACCGGATTAGAGCAAGATAAATTGCGTGCAGAATATGATGAGATCATGAAATTAATCAACCACTTAAAAGAATTGCTAGCTAGCAAAGAATTGAGAATGGCTTTGATTAAAGAAGAATTGATCGAAGTAAAAGAGAAATATGGTGATGCACGTCGTTCTGTAATTGAATATTCAGGTGGAGATGTTAGTATTGAAGATTTAATTGCGGATGATAATGTGGTGATTACCATTTCTCATGCAGGTTACATCAAACGTACAAATCTTACAGAGTACAAAACACAAAATAGAGGTGGAGTTGGTCAAAAAAGCGCCGGTACAAGAGATCAAGATTTCTTAGAGAATATGTACGTGGCAACCAACCATCAGTACATGATGTTCTTTACACAAAAAGGAAAATGTTATTGGATGCGTGTGTATGAAATTCCAGAAGGAAGTAAAACCGCAAAAGGAAGAGCTTTACAGAATTTGATCAATATTGAATCAGACGATAAAGTGAAAGCTTTCATTTGTACGCAAGACCTGAAAGATAAAGAATACACCAACAGTCATAACTTGGTAATGGTAACTAAAAAAGGTCAAGTTAAAAAGACATCTTTAGAGAAATATGCCAAACCACGTGTGAATGGAGTTGCTGCAATTACAATCAAAGAAGGTGATGAATTATTAGGAGCTCAATTAACAAATGGTGAAAGCCAAATTATCATGGCAGTGAAGTCGGGTAAATTGGTTCGTTTTGAAGAAACTAAAACGCGTCCAATGGGAAGAACAGCTTCTGGAGTTCGTGGTATTTCATTAAAAGATGAGTCAGACGAAGTAATTGGAATGGTAACTGTAAACGATATGAGCAGTGAAATTTTGGTTGTGTCAGAAAACGGTTACGGTAAACGTTCAAGTTTGGATGATTACAGAATTACAAACAGAGGTGGTAAAGGTGTGAAAACATTGAATATCACAGATAAAACAGGTAAATTAATTTCTATTAATTCTGTTACAGATGCGGATGATTTGATGATCATCAACAAATCTGGTTTGACAATTCGTATGGCTGTAGAAGACTTACGTGTGATGGGTAGAGCAACTCAAGGGGTGAAACTGATCAATATCAAAGGTAATGATTCAATCGCTGCTGTAACTAAGGTTATGAAAGACGATGAAGAAGAATTAGAAGTGGATGAAGACGGTAACGTAATCGAATCTTCTGTTATTGAAAGAGTGAAGCCTGTTTTGGAAGTACTTGAAGATGACGGTTCAGCTGACGACGACGATGACGACGATGACGAAATCATCGAAGAGGAAGACGATGCAGACGATGATGATTCAGACGAATAAATAATAATCCATAGCCTTGTCTGTATTCTTGCAGATAAGGCTCTTTTTAAATAATTAAAATCAATAAAAATGAAAGTAAAACAAATAATAATTGCAGGTACATTATTAGTTTCTGTTGCTACTTTTGCTCAAAAAGATGAGCTTAAGTCATTGAAGAAAATTTATGGAAAAGAAATTCCGAGCCTGGAAGATGTAAATCTATACAAATCTAATATTACTAAATTAGAAACATTGGCTACAGAAGAAGCAGATAAAGTGTATACTAACTTTTACAAATCAATGTTGCCAATTCTTGAGATTTCTGCTTTAGGAAAAACGCCAATGCCAGATCAAGTAAATAAATTTATCTCTGCTGAAGCAATTGATCAACTTGCAGCAGGATTAAATGCGACTTTAGCATTTGAAGCAAAATCAGGTAAAAAAGTTTACACGGATGATATCAACGAAACGATTACTTCGTTTAAACCTATGTTTTTGAACTATGCTGATGGTCTTAGTAAAGAAAAAAAATACAAAGAAACAGCTACTGTATTGTATTCTATTTACAAATTAGATAAAAAAGATGCTGATAAACTTTACATGGCTTCGAATTACGCAGTGAGCTCACAAAACTATGATGATGCCTTGAATTATTATAATGAGTTGAAGCAAATCAATTATTCTGGTGAAGGAACGATGTATTATGCAGTTAATAAATCAACGAATACGGAAGATTATTTTGGTACTTCAGCTATTCAAAGAGATTTGATGATAAAAGCAGGTCAATACGAGAAACCAAGAGAAGAATTAATTCCTTCTAAAAGAGGAGAGATCTACAGAAATATCGCTTTGATTTTACTTGAAAAAGGTAAAAATGAAGAAGCTAAAACAGCCTTAATAGATGCTCGTAAAGCGAACCCTACAGATGTTTCTTTGTTAATCAGTCAATTGGATTTATTAAAGAAATTAAAAGATGCAGAGGGTTATACCAAACTTGTAGCTGAAGCTTTGCAATCGTATGCTAACAATGCAGAATTGGTTTTCAACCTTGGTTTGATCGAGTCCAATGCAAGTAATATTGTCGATGCTGAAAAGTACTACAAAAAAGCAATCGAAATTGATGCAAAATATGTCAATGCCTATATCAACTTAACGGAATTAACTTTGCGTGATGATGAAAAATATGTAGTAGAAATGAACAAGTTAGGTACTTCTGATAAAGATACAAAAAGATACAATTTCTTAAAAGCAGAAAGAGAGAAGAACTTCAGAAAAGCATTGCCACCTTTGCAAAAAATTGTGGAATTAGATCCAGCAAATGTTGAAGTGAAAAAACTATTGTTGAGCGTATACAACGCATTAGATATGACAGATGAATACAAAGCTTTAAAAGCTAAATTGTAATATTAAGTCAATCCTACAAAATAAAAAAGTCTCCCTATTTGGAGACTTTTTTTATATGATTTTTTTGATCACACGTAATCGATGGGTGTGCCTGTTGGTTTCTGCATTGTAAATCCCTAAGTGATCCAAACGATCAATTCGGACTTTTCCGCTGGCATGAATAATATAATTATCTTCTAGCATGATTCCGACATGAATGATGCTCCCTTCTTCATTGTCAAAAAAGGCCAAATCACCAGGTTCACTTTCTTCAATAAAACTCAATACTTCTCCTTGGGTTGCTTGTTGTGCAGCATCTCGGTGAAGTTTATAACCGTTTAATTTATAAACCATTTGTGTAAATCCAGAACAGTCGATACCAAAAGGTGTTCGTCCGCCCCAAAGATAAGGCGCGTTCAAATACATGAATGCAGTTTGGATTAAATTCGATTTTGGATGCGTTCCTGACACTTTTAATCCTTCAAACAACAATCCGTTCAAATTGATCTCTGCATCGTTAAGAAACGACACGCTGGCTCCAAGAGTAATAGGTATTAATGAATTGGAAGGCGTCGAAATGTATTCTACCAGATCCGAATTAAGTTCGATAGGAATAGTTGATAATCTATCAAATTGCTCTTCTGTAATTTTTTGGTATTGTTTTGAGTCAATCCAACCCTCGTAGTCATCAAATTGCAATTTAATTTTAGACCATTGTCTGTCGACTTCAAGGATGCTAAAATGTTCCCCAAACAGTACTTGTGAAACAATTTCACTTCGATCACTGGGTTCTATTCGCAATGGAATATTAGATAAATTACATAGGGCAAACATCAAGCTCAAAATATATAGAATTACATTTTTTCGATTACAATAGCACTGGCTCCACCGCCTCCATTACAAATGGCTGCTGCTCCAATTTTTGCATTATTTTGTTTCAATACGTTGATTAAGGTTACCACGATACGTGCTCCTGAACAACCTAGAGGGTGACCTAATGATACCGCTCCGCCATTCACATTTATTTTATCGTTTGACAATCCTAATATTTTTGCATTGGCCAATCCCACTACTGAAAAAGCCTCATTGAACTCAAAAAAGTCAACTTCATCCATGGAAAGACCAGCTTTGTTTAAAGCTTTTGGTAATGCTTTTGCTGGCGCAGTAGTGAACCATTTTGGTTCCTGAGCTGCATCTGCGTAACTTTTTATATAGGCAATCGGAGTCAATCCTAATGAAATAGCTTTTTCTTCCGACATCAAGACCAAAGCTGCAGCACCATCATTAATGGTAGAAGCATTGGCAGCAGTTACTGTTCCGTCTTTTGTAAAAACAGGATTCAGAGAAGCAATTTTATCCATTTTTACATTGGTAAATTCTTCATCTTTACTAACAATGATTGGATCTCCCTTTCTTTGCGGAATCGTAACAGGTACAATTTCATCTTCGAATTTTCCTGAATTAGAAGCGGCTGCAGATCTTTCATACGATTGAATTGCAAATGCATCTTGGTCTTCTCTAGAAATTCCATATTCACTGGCACATAAATCAGCACTCACTCCCATGGCATTTTGATCGTACGCATCTACCAATCCGTCTTTTTGCATGCCATCAATCATAGAAGTTGGGCCAAATTTAACCCCGTTTCTTAAATGGACATAATGCGGAATCAAACTCATGTTTTCCATACCACCAGCCACAACAATTTCGGCATCACCCGCCAAAATGGCTTGCGCACCAAACATGATCGATTTCATTCCAGAAGCACAAACTTTATTAACCGTTGTACAAATTACTGAATCGGGTAAACCTGCAAAAATAGCTGCTTGACGAGCAGGAGCTTGTCCAACACCAGCTTGTACAACATTTCCCATAAACACTTCGTCTACAAGTTTTGGATCTAAATTAATTTTGTCCAAGGCACCTTTGATGGCAATTGCACCCAATTGCGTAGCAGGTACAGTTGAAAGTGCTCCCATGAAACTTCCAATTGGAGTTCTTGCAGCGGATACGATAACAATTTTTTTAGTCATGATTCTAGTTTAATATAAGTTTTGAAGTTTGTTTGTATTGCAAATTTACTATTTTTTAATGATATTACATTTTAGAGTAGACAATATTAAAAAGAAAAAGTAATTTATTTCTATATTCTTGATTTTTAAGGTTTTCATTAGGGTAATTAATTAATAATAAAAAAAACATCATAAATACTTGTAAATATTGATGTGTTATCATACATTTGCAACCGCTTAAAAGATATACGTTCATTGAGCTTGGAGAGTTGCCTGAGTGGCCGAAAGGACATGTTTGCTAAACATGCGTATGGGAAACTGTACCAAGGGTTCGAATCCCTTACTCTCCGCTTATTTACACCTCGGGGTGTAGCGTAGCCCGGTTATCGCGCCTGCTTTGGGAGCAGGAGGCCGCAGGTTCGAATCCTGCCACCCCGACAAATATCTTTTAGGGTCTCATAGCTCAGCTGGATAGAGCAACTGCCTTCTAAGCAGTAGGTCTCAGGTTCGAATCCTGATGGGATCACAAAAAACCTTCTTGAAAAAGAAGGTTTTTTTGTTTCATATTATTTCCTACATTCGATAAAATTTTTCACATGAAATATATCCAACTATTTATTGTTTGTATTCTTTTCTTGTTGAGCTCTTGTAAAACAATCAAAAGTGCTCCTGCCGTTTCAACTGCTGAAAATGAATCAATCGTAGAGAGTTCAGAAGAACTTCCGCAAGAACTCATTCAGAACAAACCAATCGTTCATGATACTGTTTTTGTGGACCTTTACCAATACAGCACCGATTTTGTGTTGGATATGAAATATGCTACTTCGGATAATTTTTTGAAGATGAGGGTGTATGATTGCCCTTCTTGTTTTCTTCGTTTCAAGACCGTAAAAAATTTACTATTGGCTAATGAAGAGTTTAAAACCAAAGGCTATCGAATAAAAATTTACGATTGTTACCGTCCTTTGGATGTGCAGAAAAAAATGTGGAAAATAATATCTGACCCAGAATATGTGGCAGACCCCAAAAAAGGATCCATTCACAATAGAGGAGGAGCCGTAGATATTACGTTGGTCGATAAGAATAACGTCGAACTTGATATGGGAACTTCTTTTGATTTTTTCGGGCCAGAAGCAAGTCATTTTTATCAAAAATTACCTAATTCAGTATTAAAAAACAGACTTTTTCTAAAAAAAATAATGCTGAAACATAATTTCAATTCCTTCGACTCTGAATGGTGGCATTACAACCTTCGCAACAGCAGTAAAACTCCCTTAGCGAACTTTATTTGGGATTGTAATTAGTCTTATTCAATACATTTTAGGTAATCCAAAAAATAGTGACTCGGACGATAAGTTTTCGCATCTAATTCAGATTTAAATTCTTTTCGAATGATGTAATCTACTGTTTCGGTTGTGTATTTAATTCGCATCAACGAAATAGGCGATTTCTTTAATTCTTCATAACTGTCTTTCATGAACAAAAAGTAACCTGTAGTAATTCGATTGTTGAATCCTTTTTCATCGCGTAAAGACGATCCGCAATCTTCATTTTCAATATGAATCAAGGTAACTAATTTTCCGTTTTCTAATTGAAAATGTATTTTAGAGTTTTTATCAAAACAATACGCTTTGATAAACTCGTTGCTTTTTTCAATCATCTGCAGATTTAGAGACGGCATATCATCTGATTTTACCAACGAAAAGAACATATAATTACTGTTACCACCAAATATTTTTTCATGGATGATAAAACTATTCGTGGATTTATAGGTGCCTAAACTATCTGTTACATTTGTACTGTAATCGCAATCCATTTGAGAAAAAACAAATTGGGTCATCAATAAAAGTAAAAAAGAGAATGCTTTCATATTTTGGGGTATTTATATTTTTTTGCAAATTAACACTATTTTATTGTCATTTTTATCTGTTGTGAAAAAACAATAGGTGGTTCCTCCTTCTTTAATTTTCCATTTTTTACGAATGGTATCAACAGATTCTGGGAAATTACGGGTGGTAATATTTGCATTCGTATTTTGCAAATGCGATTTCATTTCGTTTTTAGAATAGGGGATGTTTTGAATGATTTCAAATACTCTACCCGGAAATTCAATTGGCTCACTAGCCGTATAAAGATGCGAATGTGTGTGTAATTTGTTCAACTTAAAATGATGTGCTACTTCATTAAATCCGCCCGACTTCATAAGGGCACTGTTCGGTTCAAAAAGAAATTTATCGGGTAGAGCATAGTTAACCGTTACTGAGTTGTTTCGCTGAAATTCAAATTCTTCCTTTTTGTTTTTGTGGAAGTGAATCGTCTTGATCGTGATCGAATCGGAATAGTTTTTTTCGATCTCCCACAAAAGCTCTTTTACTTCGTTGTCAACGGCTACAATATGAATGTTTTTTACATTTTTCAATTCGGTTAGTCCAGAAGTAATGTCTAATATCGGAGCAGTTTTGATCAGTATTTGATCCGTATAGTTGAAATAAAAGTCTTGTAATTCAGGTACATTCGGCAAACAATCTTGTAACATGAATACTTTACCTTTTTGATCATTTCGTCTAGATGGGTCGATGTAAATATGATCAAATGGTTGGTTTAAGTCTTTTAATATTTCGCTGCTATTTCCTGCCATGCATTCAATAGAGTTGCATTGTAATGTTTTAAAATTATGTTGAACAAGTTCTGATAATTCATGATTTAGTTCGCAATGCACAACTTTCTGGACTTTTTTTGCAAAATAATATGCATCGATTCCAAATCCACCCGTGGCATCAAATAGGGAATTCCCAGAAACAAGTGATGCTTTGTATTGGGCGGTAGTTTCTGAAGAGGTTTGTTCGACCGAAACTTTACTTGGGTAGATAATACCAGGTGTTTTGAACCAAGTGGGAAGCTTGTCTTGTGCTTTGGTTTTGGCTTCTATTTGGTTGATGATTTGTTTAAAATCAATATTTGGGAAGGGATTTTTTTGAAAGGCTAGGGCACTAGATTTTGTTCCCACATGTTGCGAGATATAAGACTGAATTTCGGATGTTAGAAGTTGATCAATCATGAAAATTATCTAGTTTATGTCTAATTACTGCAATTTAAAAATGTGTGTAATTATAAAATTTCTTCAACGTGTTTTTTAATGTTTGCGGCTATTTTTTGTGTCGGCAAATCATTTTCATCACTACCAAAAGGATCTTCAATTTCTTCTGCGATGAGTTCTAAACTGGCAAGTACATAAAAGATGAAAATTACGACTGGAATCGTGATATATCCTAAACTAAATACATATCCAAAAGGAAGCGTCATCACATAGAAAAAGATGAACTTTTTGATAAAAGCACTGTAAGAGTAGGGAATAGGGGTGTTTTTGATTCGTTCGCAAGCACCACATATTTCTGTAAATGATTGTAGTTCTAAATTCAAATAAAGCAATTGTTCGCCCGATATTTTATTTGATCTATACAAGTCATTAGCCTTCTGAAATAGAATTTTGGCTACTTGATTTGGTCGGTGTTTGTGGTGATCAATCTGTAAGTCAAGCCCGTCAAAAAGCACCATTGCAGTTTCATCATTGCTTAAGTGTTTTTGTAACACCGAAGCATAGGTAGGAATTAATTTCTTGAAATAATTTCGATCATTCTCTTCTTGCAATAAACTGGAAAGTTTAAGCGCAAGATTGCGGCTATTGTTCACGAGGCTTCCCCATAATTTTCTACCTTCCCACCAGCGATCGTATGCCGTATTGGTTCGGTAGGCTAATAATAATGATATCACAAAACCTAACATTCCGTGCATGATGGTGATGTTTTTAAGGTGACTATCATCGGATAATTTCCAGTATTCAAGTTCTAAATAGGCTATAATTCCAGAATAGATTCCGATAAAAACCATCATCGGTAGTAATTTTCGAAACGTATCCGATTTGTGAAATCTAAATATAAAGGTGATCCACTCTTTTGGGTTGTATTGTATCATTTTATTAACTTATATAATTCCAAATATTTTTCTTTTTACTCATTTCGATAAACACTTCTTTCAATTTTTGATGTTCGGGTAACTGCATGGAGGCGTCTTTTTTTAATAATTTCAAAGCATGTTCGCGAGCCAACATTAAGATGTCCCGATCCTTAACTAAATCAGCAATTTGAAGATTCAGAACGCCGCTTTGTTGTTTGCCCATAATATCTCCAGGCCCACGTAATTTCAGGTCCACTTCAGCGATTTCAAACCCGTCATTTGTTGAGCACATAGTTTCGATTCTAGTTTTACTGTCGTTACCCAATTTATGGCTGGTCATCAAAATACAATAACTTTGCTCGGCTCCACGTCCGACTCTGCCTCGCAATTGATGTAATTGTGACAAACCAAATCGTTCGGCACTTTCTATAATCATGACACTGGCATTCGGAACGTTTACACCCACCTCAATCACCGTAGTGGCAACCATTATATTTGTTTTACCAGTTACAAAGCGTTGCATTTCGGCATCTTTATCAGCCGGTTTCATTTGTCCGTGAACAATGGATATGCTGTATTTTGGCAATGGAAAGTCACGAGAAATGCTCTCATAACCATCCATCAAATCTTTGTAATCTTGCGTTTGGCTTTCGTTGATTAGTGGATAAACAATGTATACTTGACG
>JAGNYR010000019.1:14821-29748 GCA_017984835.1 Flavobacterium sp.
CTACCCATGTCGTTTCTGATTTCTTTCAGCACTTTTTTTTGTGCATTGGTGAGTTCAAAGGGGAGGTGGTTGGTGTAAAAATCATTAAAATGATCACCAATCACTTTAAAAGGATGACCTTGTATTTTGTGCTTCCGAATTAAATTTTTGGTAATTAATTGCAATTGAATAAAGAACAATTCCTCAAACTTTAATCTAAATTGAGCTTTAGCCAACAAGTCGGCGCTTTTAGGAAAATGGATGTTCAATAAAGCGTCTTTTTTGGAAATGAGTTTTAACTGATCCAGCAAATACATCGGTAATGTTTCTCCAAATAGGCTGTGGGTTTCAACAAATAATTGCTGCATAGCCTTGTTGATTACTTTGTTTGTAATACCACGTTGGGTCAACTTTTCGGTGCTCGGATAAATGGGTTGCATCGCACTTTGTAAACTCTTTTTATGCTCTTCAATCAAATCCATTTCTGGATGCGCCATGTTGAACGTGTGATTGAAAGACGTTACTTTTCCAAAAATAACATACACTTCATTAAGTTTTATGTTTTCCCTAATCCATTTGATTCCTTGAAACCATACCAGTTCCATTTGCCCCGTTTCATCCATAAATGTGGCAACCAAGCGTTTTTGGTTTTTTCCAAATTCGACGGTTTTAACATGAAGAATTTTTCCAACTATTTGAACTTCAGCAGACGTATTTACAAGTTCGTTGATCTTGTAATATCGAGTTCGGTCAATGTATCGATTTGGAAAAAAATGCAATAAATCTGCATAGCAATGAATATGAAGTTCTTTCCGAAGCAATTCACCTCGAGAAGGACCAATACCTTTTAAATACTCTATGGATGTTTGTAAAGGGTTCATATTTTTGACATATTCAAAGCGAAGGTAAGTTTAAATTCGGAATTTTGAAAATCCATCTTTTCAAAAACTCTACGTATATTTGTTTCATAACGAATCAACATGAAATATTTAGTTTTTTTCTTTCTTACTTGCATCGCTTTTGGTCAGCAAATCAAAGAGGTAGACTTCATTCAACTGGATGCTGCTGTGTATCCAAACGAAGTCGATAAGTCTGTGGCTGGAAACTGCAATTTTAAATTTAAAGTCTCGAAAGTCATCGATACCATTAAATTGGATGCCAAAAAGATGCAAATCACTCACCTTACCCTCAATGGCAAATCGGTTGAATTCGGCAATAACGGAAAGCAAATTCTATTATATCAAGGATATAAAAAAGGGATGAACACCGTGCAGTTTGATTATGTTGCCTACCCAAAGCAAACGCTTTATTTTGTTAAGATAGGGTCTGAAACCCAGATCTGGACGCAAGGACAAGGAAAATACACAAGTCATTGGTTGCCGAGTTTTGATGATGTGAATGAAAAACTAAAATTTAATTTGACCGTTCATTATTCGTACAATATCGACCATCCATTATCACAAGAACCAACTATAATATCCAATGGAATTCTTAAAAAGAGTACCCGATTCAGGCAAATGGGACTTGGTGTTGAAAATGTTTCCAATTCCTACGAAATGAAGCAACCCATGTCATCTTATTTGGTCATGTTGGCCATTGGAAATTATAGTAAAAAAACGATGGTATCTCCATCTGGCGTACTTTTAGAAAATTATTATTTAGCTGAATGCGAAAATCAATACGATTACACTTATAAAAGTTCGGATGCCATTTTTAATTATTTAGAAAAAGAAATAGGGGTGAACTATCCATGGAAAGTGTACAGACAAATTCCAGTTCGAGATTTTCTTTATGGAGGGATGGAAAACACAACGTCTACCATTTTTGCTCAGGATTATTTTGTGGATGCATCTGGATTCAATGATCGAAATTACATCAATGTGAACGCACACGAATTGGCACATCAATGGTTTGGAGATCTTGTCACAGCAAAAGAAGGAAAACACCATTGGCTTCAAGAAGGATTTGCAACGTATTTTGCATTATTGGCTGAGCGTGAAGTATTTGGAGACGATTATTTTTACAATGCACTGTATCATAATTCATTGCAATTGCGAAATGCCGAGAAAAACGATTCCATTCCCATTCTAAACGAAAAAGCCTCTTCCTTGACTTTTTACCAAAAAGGAGCTTGGGCATTGCACGCCCTTCGGGAAGAAATTGGCGTAAATAAATTCCAAACAGCAGTCAAGAGATATTTGAAGAAATATCAATTTAAAAATGTGGAAACCAAAGACTTTTTAGCCGAGGTTTCTAAAGTTGCTGATTTTGATGTGGAAAGGTTTCAAAAAGACTGGTTGGAAAACCCAAAATTCCCCACGGTTCAAGCAACTAGCTTATTAAAGAAAAATGCATTCATCCAACAACTTTTTGACATTCAGAAGTCGAAAAACATACCTCAAAAGGAGCGTTTTCAAAAATACCTTGAAGTACTTCAATCCAATTGTTATTATCCCATAAAAGTTGAAATAGTTAATCAATTACGCTCGGTTCCGTTTGACGAAAAAAGAGCGTTATTAACAGCAGCATTGCAATCGAACAACATCAAAGTTCGATTGGCGGTTACTAATTCATTTACAAATGTTCCTGAAGAATTTCAGCGCGAGTACGAATTGCTATTAGAGGATCCATCCAATGAAATAAAAGAAATTGCGTTGACCCATTTGTTTGTTTCTTTTCCGGATCAACAAGATGTCTATTTGAATCGATCCTCAAATTGGACGGGTAATAATGATAAAAACCTTCGCATACTTCACTTGTATTTAAAAGAAATCTCACATAAGGCTGATGCTCAGTCCCATCAAGAGTTGGTGCATTATACTTCCAACGATTTTGAAAGTTCTGTCCGAATGAATGCGTTTGAATATTGTTTGCAATTAGACGCAATCGATGATCTCGTGTTGGTTAATTTAGTACAGGCAACACAGCATTTTAGATGGCAAGTAAGCAGTTATGCTCGAAATACTTTGCGAAAATTAATCAAAGAGGAATCGATAAAAAATCGACTGAAGGTACTAGATGCCACTTTTTCAACTGCTGAAAAAAATCAATTGCAAAAGTTGTTAGAAGAAAAGTAAGCGTCTAAATCGTATCTGCTACTTCTTTTTTCAAAAAGCTTAAGGCAAAATTACTCGGCGCATCACTGGTAGCCAAACTATTTAATATCACTTCTCTAAGTGATTGTGCGTCAGAAACAGATGTATTTGCTGCATGCTGTCTGATGATTTGAATCGTAGTGTTTTTTGCAGTCAAAATGATCGTCCATGTAGCATCCGAAATATAGATTTGCTGCGCTATGTTGTGATCAAATTCTTGTTCGATGTGTTGAATTAACAAGTTGCAATAATCAAGTTTTTCGTTGCTTAATGGTGCAATTCGAACCAATAATTTAGCTGGATTGATGCGTTCTAAAAACAAAGTCAATCGTTCGTATGCTTGAAGTCGGATAGGTAACGCTTGCTTCTGATTTTCTTTCATTAACGAATAACGTCGTCTTTTTTCTTCATTAGCTAAAAAACTTTTGAAGAAATTAAATGCAATGGCTCCAGTTATTGCAGCTGGAAGTATATATAAAAGAACCTCTAAAATTTCATCTAAGTTGATCATGTTGCACTGTTTTTATTATGAGCTAACAAATTTATGATTTTAGTTAATAAATCCAATAGAAATAAATTGTAATTCAGCATAACTAAGCCTATTTTTGTCTTCCATCATTTTTTTTAAAGAATACCATGCAAAAATACATCAGCCAACTTAACGAGGCACAACAAGAACCTGTTTTACAAAAAGATGGGCCAATGATTATCATTGCAGGTGCCGGGTCGGGTAAAACGAGGGTTTTGACCATAAGAATTGCTTACTTGATGAGTTTGGGCGTGGATGCATTTTCTATTCTTGCTTTGACTTTTACCAATAAAGCGGCTCGAGAAATGAAAAAGAGAATTGCCGATATTGTAGGAACAAATGAAGCAAAAAATCTTTGGATGGGAACTTTTCACTCAGTATTTGCAAGAATACTTCGAAGTGAAGCCGATAAATTGGGCTACCCAACCAATTTTACCATTTACGATACCCAAGATGCATTGCGTTTGATCTCGTCCATTATCAAAGAAATGCAATTGGACAAAGATATTTACAAACCAAAACAAGTATTGAGTCGTATTTCATCCTACAAAAATTCCTTGATAACGGTTAAAGCCTATCTGAACAATCCCGAATTACAAGAGCAGGATGCGATGAGCAAGAAACCTCGACTTGGTGAAGTATATGCCAATTATGTAGAAAGATGCTTTAAAGCAGGCGCGATGGACTTTGATGATTTACTATTAAAAACCAACGAATTATTGAATCGTTTTCCGGAAGTTTTGGCCAAGTACCAAGATCGTTTTCGATACATATTGGTCGATGAGTACCAAGATACCAATCACTCACAATATTTAATTGTGAGAGCTTTGTCAGACCGTTTTCAAAACATCTGTGTGGTAGGTGATGATGCACAAAGTATCTACGCATTCCGTGGAGCGAACATCAATAACATTCTGAATTTTCAAAAAGATTATGAAAATGTGAAAACGTATCGATTGGAACAAAATTACCGTTCGACAAAAAATATTGTTGAAGCAGCCAATTCGATTATTGATAAAAACAAAACAAAACTTGAAAAAGTAGTTTGGACGGCCAATGATTTTGGACCCAAAATAAAAATCCACCGAAGTGTAACCGATGGTGAAGAAGGTCGATTTGTAGCAGCTACTATTTTTGAAGAGAAGATGCGAAATCAAATGATGAATGGTGATTTTGCTATTCTGTATCGTACCAATGCGCAATCCAGATCTATGGAAGATGCGCTGCGTAAACGAGATATTCCGTATCGAATTTATGGTGGGCTTTCTTTTTACCAACGAAAAGAAATTAAAGATGTTTTGGGTTACCTTCGTTTAGTGATCAATCCTAAAGACGAGGAGGCGTTGATTCGTGTGATAAATTATCCTGCTAGAGGAATTGGCGATACGACTATTGAAAAATTGACCGTTGCTGCCAATCATTACAAGCGATCTATTTTTGAAGTCATGGAAGTGATTGACAAAATAGATCTAAAATTGAATTCGGGTACAAAATCAAAAATTCAAGATTTTGTCACCATGATCAAAAGTTTCCAAGTCATCAATGAAACGCAAGACGCATTTTATTTAACCGAACATGTTGCCAAAAAAACAGGATTGGTACAAGAGTTGAAGAAAGACGGTACCCCAGAGGGAATTGCTCGTATTGAAAACATTGAGGTTTTGATGGGAGGTATCAAGGATTTTATTGAAGGTCAAAAAGAGATTGATGGCGCCAGAGGAGCCTTGTCTGAATTTATGGAAGATGTAGCGTTGGCAACCGATCTCGATAATGATACCGGAGATGATGATCGTGTAGCACTGATGACGATCCATCTGGCTAAAGGGTTGGAGTTCCCCACTGTTTTTGTAGTGGGTATGGAAGAAGATTTGTTCCCGAGTGCCATGAGTTTGAATACCCGAAGTGAACTTGAAGAAGAACGAAGACTTTTTTATGTTGCGCTTACTCGTGCAGAACACCAAGCTTATTTGACCTATGCGCAGTCCAGATACAGATGGGGTAAACTATGTGACAGTGAGCCTTCCCGATTTATTGAAGAAATTGACGGACAATATTTAGAATACATCAACCCGAATGAAACAGGCGGGTATCGTTACAAACCGATGATGGATATTGATGTTTTTGGAGATATTGATAAAACAAAGTTACGCTTGGCAAAACCAATTGCAGGTACGCCACCGAAAGTAAATCCGACCGATGATATTGCAGCGTCAACCATTCGGAAACTAAAACCTGTAGGTGCTGCTTCAAATGCAGGAAATTCGAATTTGTTTGATAATAAATTAGTCATTGGAAATTTTGTTATGCACGAACGATTTGGAAAAGGTCAGGTGCTTAATATTGAAGGAGTGGGTGCAGACAAGAAAGCAGAAATCAAATTCGAAGTAGGAGGGATCAAAAAATTGTTGTTGCGTTTTGCTAAATTGGATATAATAGGATAAGTATGGCTCAGTTTATTAAAATATACGAAAACAAACCCAGCGAAGCAGCTATTAAAAAAGTGGTAGAAGTACTTCGAAATGGTGGTTTGGTCATTTATCCCACCGATACAGTTTATGGATTGGGTTGTGACATCACCAATTCAAGAGCCTTGGAACGCATTGCTAAAATCAAAGGCATCAAATTAGAGAAAGCTAATTTCTCTTTCATTTGCAGTAATCTTAGTAATTTATCTGATTATGTAAAGCAAATTGATACGTCGACTTTTAAAATTTTGAAGCGTGCCTTACCGGGACCCTATACCTTTATTTTGCCAGGTAATAATGATTTACCAAAGGAGTTCAGAAAAAAGAAAACAGTTGGAATTCGTGTTCCCGACAATGAGATCATTATCGAAATAGTAAAAATGTTGGGCAATCCAATTGTTTCAACCTCTATTCATGATGAAGATGAAGTATTGGAATATTCAACAGATCCCGAATTGATATTTGAAAAATGGGAACATTTGGTCGACTTGGTTATTGATGGTGGTTATGGTGACAATACACCCTCTACGGTTATTGATTTATCGGGACATGAACCCGAAGTTATCCGAGAAGGAAAAGGAAGTTTGGATATCTTATAAGATTAGTTTGAATTTATATAAAATAAAAAAACCGTCTCAAGTTTGAGACGGTTTTTTATATTCAAGGAAAGAAATGCTTATTTCTTCATTTCTTTTTCAATCATTTCATAAAATTCATCAATTTTAGGTAAAACGACAATTCTTGTTCTTCTATTGGTAGCTCTATTTTCTGAAGTTGTGTTTTCAACTAAAGGAATAAATTCACCACGACCCGCAGCAATCAACTGTTTTGGGTTCACTTTCAAATCTTTTACTAAAACACGAACAATTGCAGTTGAACGTTTTACACTCAAATCCCAGTTGTCAAGTAATACGCCATTTCCTGTAAACGGAATGTTGTCAGTGTGACCTTCTACCATGCATTCAAAAGTTGGTTTGTCGTTTACAACTTTGGCTACCTTAGCTAAAACTTCTTTTGCTCGGTCACTTACAACGTAGCTTCCGCTTTTGAATAATAATTTATCGGCAATTGATATAAATACCACTCCTTTTTCAACATTGATCTCGATGTCTGGGTCAGAAATTCCCACCGAACTTTTTAAACTCGTAACCAAAGCCAACGTAACGCTGTCTTTTTTGGTTAAAGCATCTTGCATTCTGTTTATTTTTAAATCTTTCTCTTTGATTGTCTCAAGCGCTTTTTCAATATTTTGTGCACCTTGAGCGGATAATGTGGTCATGTTCCCCACATTGCTGAGTAACTCAGAATTATTTTTTTTCAAATATTCATTTTGTTGCGCTAAAGATTCTTTTTCAGTCAAACACATGTTTAATTTTACCGTAGTAGAATTAAGTAAATCTTGACATTCTTTGTTTTTAGCCTCTAAATCTGCTATTTTCTTTTTTGTACCACAAGATGTCAATGTAATTGCGACAACTGATAATAATAAAATTGATTTTTTCATACCTTAATTGATTAGTAGATTGGGGATTGAGTTGCAAAATTAAACTAATTTCATTAGAATAACGAAATATTTCTGTAAAGTATTGTTAAAGATCCATTAAAAAACAGTCTTTTTTTGAATAAAAAAACGGTATACAATATTTTTTTCTTGGTAATACTTGCTTTTCTGTACCAGTCCTCTTTTAGAAAGGTATTTTCGAAAATTGGAATAGAATTCAAAATGGGCTTTGATGATGGCGAAACAATGTGAAATTTTTCCTTCCAATAAATATTTAATTCCCGCCAATCCGTCTAGCAACATTCGTGTAAATAGAATGCCATAGAGCTTATTTTTTGGCAAATTTTTGGTCAACATGAACAAAGAGTTTCTGAAATTCAAAAATGTCTTTTTCGGGTTTAATTCACTCAGGGTGGCACCTCCTACATGATACACAACTGATTTTGAGCAGTACAAAGCCTTATATCCCTTGTTAAAAGCACGCCAACACAAATCGATTTCTTCTTGATGTGCAAAAAAGGAATCATCAAAACCTTCCAATGTACGATAGACATCTTTTCGGATGAAAAAACAAGCTCCAGAGGCCCAAAATATAGGGTATTCGTCGTTGTATTGCCCGTGGTCTTTTTCTATTGAATGAAAAATTCTTCCTCTACAATAAGGATAGCCATATTTGTCAATAAAACCACCTGCGGCACCTGCATATTCGAACTTTTCCTTGTTTTTGAAATCTAATATCTTGGGTTGAATGATTGCTATTTTTGATTGACTTTCAAACAATTCAAGAATAGGAAGTAACCAATTTTGGGTCACTTCTATATCTGAATTCACCAATGCATAATACGGTTCATCTACTTGTTTTAAGGCTTCGTTGTAACCTTTTGCAAAACCATAATTTCCTTTGTTCTCAATGATTTTTATGGTCGGAAAGTTTGATTTTATAAAAGCAATGGAATGATCGGTAGAAGCATTATCGGCTACATAAACCGTAGCTTCCTCTGAAAATGAAATAATTGAGGGTAAAAATTGTTCCAATAGCTTTTCGCCATTCCAATTAAGAATGACCACCGCAATTTTATTGTCAATCATTGGTTGATATTTTCGTTTAAGTTAGTGTATGCTGGCAGATCTTTTAAAAACAAATACTTTTCATTTTCAAAATCCATTTGACAAAAGTAATGATTTAGACCATTGGTTACCATTAAAAAATTAGCATGCAAAACCAGATTGTAACGTGCTATTTGGTCAAAGGTCGCTTGAGATATTGCAATGGATGGGGCTTTGCATTCAATCAAAATCAAAATTTCTCCATTGGACTGAAAAACAACCACGTCATATCGTTTAGTTAAACCATTAATCTTAATTAATTTCTCGACATTGATATGTGATTTGGGGTAGTTGAGTTCATATAACAAGTGATGAATCACATGTTGTCGCACCCATTCTTCAGGTGTAAGAATTATAAATTTTTTCCTAATTTCATCAAAGATTAAGACTTTATTTTCACTATTTTTGAACCGAAATGAATATTTTGAAAAATTTAATTGCTGCATTTGACAAATGTATTTAAAAATTAAAATTCATGATTCAAATATTTTAAAAAAATGGATGAAGTATTAAAAATTATCAATGACATCAAATCGGGTAAAATAAGTCCTATTTATTTTCTCATGGGTGAAGAGGCTTATTATATCGATAAGTTGACAGAATACATTGAAAAAAATATTTTATCTGAAGAAGAAAAAGGGTTCAATCAAATGGTTCTTTACGGAAGGGATGTAACCGTTGATGATATCATTTCCAATGCCAAACGTTACCCAATGATGGCTGATAAACAAGTGATCATCGTTAAGGAAGCGCAAGACTTAATCAAAACGATTGATAAATTAGAAGGGTATGCTGAAAATCCGCAGTCAACAACTGTTTTGGTTTTTGCTTACAAATACAAAACCCTCGACAAACGTAAAAAACTTACCAAACTACTTTCGAAAACCGGTGTAGTATTTGAAAGTAAAAAAATGTATGAAAACCAAGTGGGTACTTGGATACAACGAATACTATCTGGGAAGGGGTATGGCATAGAACCCAAAGCCTCTGCCATGTTGGTTGAATTTTTAGGCAACGATTTAGGGAAGATCAGTAACGAGTTAGACAAGCTTCAAATTATTTTACCCAAATCACACATAATTACACCTTCAGACATTGAAGTGAATATTGGCTTTAGTAAAGATTATAATAATTTTGAGCTTAAAAAAGCAATAGGAGATCGGGATCAACTGCGTGCCTACAAAATTGCACATCATTTTGCGCAAAACCCAAAAGACAATCCGATGGTGGTGACCGTTACCATGCTTTTTAACTTTTTTTCTCAGTTGTTGCAGTACCATGGTCTAAAAAACAAAGATCCTAAAGTAGCAGGAGCATTATTGGGTGTTAATCCTTATTTTATGAAAGACTACGATGTTGCAATTCGAAATTATCCCATGAGAAAAGTAAGTGGCGTCATCGCTGCGCTCAGAGATATTGATGTGAAAAGCAAAGGAGTAGGTGCTAACGCTTTGCCTCATTCGGACTTATTGAATGAGTTGTTGGTTAAAATTTTTATGTAAAACTACTCGGTGTCGCTATCTTTTAGTTCGAACGGATAGTTTCCAAATAAAGCTGCTAATTTATTCACTTGGTAAGCTTTTTTGGTGTATTTATTTGAAAGCGCTATGATCAAAACATTTTCTTTTAATAGCGTGTTGTAACTAGAGGTGTTACCGTGCCACCAACCGTTGTGGTAATGAAATTTCTGTCCTGTTTCCCATTCACGCAAACGTATGCCTAATCCATAATTTTTTTCACCTTTACTCTCATAACTATATCCTTTATAGATTTGATTGAATAAATCTTTGTTGATAAAAGTAGGCGCCGTTACAGCTAAGTTGAATTTTAATAAATCCCTAGGAGTTGTATAAATGTTTTTGTCGCCATAAATAGCATCTAAAAAGTCAAAAGGATATTTGACGTAATTGTATTTATAGGAAGGTGTCGCCTTTTCTTTGGGTGTATCTTCATCAAAAACAAAGCTGTTTTTCATCCCAAGAGGATCAAAGATCATTTTTTGAATGGCTTTGCTGTATTTCATTCCCGTTACTTTTTCAATAACCAGCGCCAGCAGCACATAATTGGTATTGCAATAACTAAAGTGGGTATCAGTTTTGTATTCCAACGGAATTTTTTTTGTAATCAACAAATCCAACACACCTTGATTTGTCAAGGTTTTTTTTCGGTCCCAATTGGCTTTGTCGTCAGCAAAATAGCCGTATTTTCTAATTCCGCTTCGGTGGTTTAGCAACGTTTTAATGGTTACTTTTTCGTAAGGAAAACCTTTGAAATAGGAGGTGAGTTTGTCGTCTAAATTGATTTTCTTATCATCAATTAATTTTAACACGGCATTGGCAGTGATAACTTTACTAACCGATGCAATATGTAATGGCGTTTCCGGAGAATTCAAAACATTATTCTCTTTGTCGGCATAACCTTCGTACTTTTCATAGATAATTTGACCATTTTGAGCCACCAAAAAGCTTACGTTTTCAAAATCACTGGACCAATTTTTTGAAACAAAATGTTCGATTTTTCTTTTCTTTTCGGCAAGATAAGTATCAGTTAATTTCGGCAATGAGTCTTTGCGAGGCGTAATCGCATAGGTTAATTCTGATTTAGTCGAATGTTTAGAATCTTTATGATCGTGGTAATTCCAAAAAATGAATAATGCAGCGATGGAGGTTATAGCGAGTAGTTTGATAAACTTCTTCATTGAATATAAATGTTAATTCACAAAAATATAAAATCATCAATTGGATACTTGTTCAATTCAAATAAGATATTAACAATGTTTTTAAGGTTATTTGCTTTTATTATTAATTTGCTAAATGTTTTGAAAACGATTTCGATAGAATTACATTTGTACATAAATTAATACATTATGAAATTCGGAATCATCAAGGAAAGAAAAAATCCGCCCGATCGTAGGGTTGTTTTTTCTCCAGAGGAATTACTAAAAATAAAATCGATCTATCCAGAAGCACAAATTGTTGTTGAGTCTTCAGATATCAGAATTTATCCAGATGAATCCTATACAAAATTAGGAATCGAAGTGGTTAGTGATGTTTCGGATTGTGATGTTTTATTTGGGGTTAAAGAAGTTCCTGTAGATAGTTTGATTCCCAATAAAAAGTATTTTTTCTTTTCTCATACGATAAAAAAGCAACCTTACAATCGCAAATTACTTCAAGCCATACTACAACATAAGATCGATTTGTATGATCATGAAACAATTGTAGATGGAAATAACAGACGTCTCATTGGATTTGGACGATATGCCGGAATTGTGGGTGCTTATAACGCTTTCAGAGCATTCGGGATAAAATATGAGTTGTTTAATTTGGCAAAAGCTGAAACACTTTCAGGAAGAGAAGAGCTGATTACACGTTTGAAAAGACAAATTTTACCAAATATTAAAATAGTTGTTACAGGCCACGGAAAAGTTGGTTCTGGAATAAAAGAGATTTTGGACGGAATAAAAATCAAACAGGTATCTATTTCTGACTACTTGACTAAAAATTATACACAACCTGTTTATTGTCAAATTGATGTGTTGGATTACAACAAAAGAAAAGATGGAAAAGTAATAGATCACTATGATTTTTATCAAAATCCGGGAGAGTATGTTTCTGATTTTGAGCGCTTCACTAAAGTTTCCGACATGTATATTTCGGGTCATTTTCATGCCAATGGCGCACCCGATATCTTAACAAGAGACATGTTGAATGCACCCGATTGCAACATCAAAATTGTAGCCGATGTATCTTGTGATGTCAATGGGCCGATAGCTTGTACTTTAAAGGCTTCGACTATTGCAGATCCACTTTTTGGGTATTTACCCTCCCAACATATTGAAGTTCCGTATACACATCCGGGTGCCATTGTGGTCATGTCGGTTGACAACCTTCCTTGTGAATTACCGTTGGATGCCAGTCAGGGATTCGGAGAGATGTTTATGCAACATGTGATTCCGGCATTTTTTAATGACGACAAAGATGGTATTTTGAATCGATCTCAAATTACAACCCAGGGGCAACTGACTCCAAAATTTCAATACCTTCAAGATTATGTTGACGGAATTGAATAAAAAAAGGTGGTTTTTTCTGATTTTTTAGATATTCTGACCCCTACAAAAACAATACTATATCGTTTTCGTTAAGAATTAAATGGCACTTATGTAATTTTACGAGGTATTTTTTTGTTATTTAGCAATTAAACTAACCAAAAATTAAATTTATGAATTCACAAAGTGTTAAAACCAATTGGGGACAGTTTATCCCATTAGTAACTGTTTTCTTCTTTTGGGGTTTCGTTGCAGCAAGTAATGATATCTTAATCCCCGTATTTAAAAAGGCCTTTGATTTGACTCAAGGACAAAGCCAATTAGTATCTCTTGCATTTTACATTGCTTATACGGTAGGTTCCCTTATATACATGGGTATTTCTTTGTTAATAGGAAAAGACCTTGTTAATAAAATAGGATACAAAAACGGACTTTCTCTTGGATTGTTTATTTCAGCTTTAGGTACGTTATTATTTTATCCAGCTGCCAATACAGGTTCATTCGAATTAATGCTTTCTGGATTGTTTATAGTTGCTTTAGGTTTTTCTTTACAGCAAACGGTAGCTAATCCGTTAGCAATTGCTTTAGGTCCTATTACAACAGGTTCTCAGAGATTGACCCTAGCAGGAGGTATTAACAACTTGGGGACTACCATTGGTCCACTAATCGTAAGTTTTGCGATCTTCGGTTCAGCTTCTTCTACGGATACAAATATGAGTATCGAGAGTGTGAAAATTCCATATTTAGTTTTAGGAGGTGCTTTCTTACTTGTTGCCATATTGTTGAAATTTTCATCATTACCAGACAAACCAGCTGCTGTTGTTGAAACAGAAGCAGATGCTAGTACTTCTAGAAGTTCTGCATTAAAATATCCTCAATTGATTTTGGGTATGATTGCAATTTTCGTTTATGTAGGTGTTGAAGTTTCTACGGCAAGTAATCTACCAGCATATATGGAAAAAGATTTAGGTTTTTTAACCAAAGACATTGCTCCTTATATTTCATTGTACTGGGCTAGTTTAATGATTGGTCGTTGGACAGGTGGAGTAGAAGCTTTTACAAGTGACATGAGCCTTCAAAAAATCCTTCGTTTTATTGCTCCATATTTAGCTTTCGGAGTTTTCTTAGGAGTGAACAAATTCATGGAACATGATTTGACTCCTTTTTATGTGTATGCCTTGATCATTTTGGTTCTTATTGGAGCTGATATGGCGAGTAAAGGAAATCCAGCGCGAATGTTGCTTATTTTCTCTAGCTTAGGAATTACGGCTTTATTAATTGGTATGTTTACTTCAGGTATGACAAGTGTTTATGCTTTTACATCTGTAGGATTGTTTTGTAGTACTTTATGGCCATGTATCTTTACACTTGCTATTAGTGGATTAGGAAAAAACACAAGTCAAGGAAGTAGTTTCTTAATTATGATGATTATGGGTGGTGGAATTGTAAGTTGGTTGCAAGGTTATGTAGCCGACGTAACTTCAATCCATTTTAGTTATATCATTGGTGTGGTTTGTTTCGCATATTTGGCTTTCTATGCTTGGAGAGTTAGCGGAATATTGAAAGACCAAGGTATTTCGTTCGATAAGAAAGTTTCTGGCGGACACTAAGAAATTTATAAAATAAAAGAAACCCCGGCAATTTACTGATTGTCGGGGTTTTGTTTTTTAAACTACCATTCAATTTTTCTTGAGAAATACATTACTGTAGCCAGAATAAAGAATAATCCAATGCTTCCTACAAGTAAGGCGTAATCTTCAAGTTGTATGATTACAAAAATGAAACTATACAATACTACAAGTGACGAGCCAATCAATACAGGGAATTTCTTGTTTTGCAATATTGAAACCGAATAACTAGTAATCAATGCAATGACTGCAATACTAGATAAACTGTACGCAAGACTAAAACTACTGTGCTCTGTAATCGCTATCAATAGGGTGTAAAACAAGATCAATGCAATTCCGATCATCGAATATTGAAAGATATGAATGTTGATTTTACTGATTGTTTGGATTAAATAAAACAATAGAAATGTCAAGCCAATTACCAGAAAACCATATTTGGATGCACGTTCGTTTTGTTGGTATTCATCCACCGTTTGGATCAATTTCACGCCAAATAAATAATCGTCCAAATTGGGCAACGTATTGTTGTATTGCTGCGAGAAAGTTCTATTGATGGCAAGTATTTTCCAATCGGC
>JAGNYR010000019.1:29848-32950 GCA_017984835.1 Flavobacterium sp.
CGTTTTGTTGGTATTCATCCACCGTTTGGATCAATTTCACGCCAAATAAATAATCGTCCAAATTGGGCAACGTATTGTTGTATTGCTGCGAGAAAGTTCTATTGATGGCAAGTATTTTCCAATCGGCGTGAAAACCGCTATCGCTGATTTTTTTGGTAGCATCTGTTGCTGCAAAACTACCTTCAAAGCTTGGAGATTCCCAATCAGAATCAATACTCACCGAAGTTGTTTTTCCAATCGGAATGAATTTTAAACTATTGCTGCCATTGTAGTTGATGGAAAATTTGAAATCAAGCAACTGGTTTTTTGCCAATGCGTTGTAATTAAATGATTGGGTGCTAATGATACTGTATTCTTCGTTGTTGTTTGTCGGTTCAAAAAGTAGTTTTTGACCATTTAGTTGAATTAACAATTCGCTCTTAATGCTTTTTAAATTCGTGGTTTTAATAATAATGGATGCTTTGTCCCAATCAATATTTTCTTCAGAAATCCCCATTTTAGCAAAATCTAAGTTAGAAAAATTCCCCTCAAAATTTAGGTTAGCATTAAAAACAATCGGGGAGTAGATGCCCCGTTTTAGTTTTTCATTTTTAAGCACATTGGTTTTGTTATTCAGCTCATTTGGGAAGAAATAAGCATAATTGGTTTTGCTATCATTTTGTAACGTAATCGCTCCTGTTTTCTCATTGATGATCTTGGTTGACACATTACTTTTGTAGGGTACTTTTAAAATTGGCCCATAAAACATAATGTCTTTTCCCCAAATGGTAGAAACCTCATCCATTATTTCGGTTTTTCTTTGATTACGTTCCGATATCAAATCTTGCACAAAGGCAAGCGGAAGCAATAATACAATCGTTAGTGCACCTACCATCATTAGTTTTGCAGTAGTAGATTGAAAAAAAACTACTTCTTCTTTTTTTTCATTTTGATTTTCCATTTTTTTGAATTTAGTTAATTGATTAATTTTAAAGTACTTTGAATTTCAAAGTAAAAAGATAAAAAAATATTACGTTGTATGAATTAATTTTTCAAGTGCTTCGATGTGAGCAGCGAATGACTTCCTACCTAAGTCGGTGATGCTGTATTTTGTATTAGGTTTCTTGCCAATAAACTGCTTTTCAATGGCAATGTATTGATCGTTTTCTAATGCTTTGGTATGCGATGCCAAATTACCGTCTGTGACACCCAGCAACTCTTTTAGCGTATTGAAATCGGCATATTCATTCACCATTAGGATCGACATGATTCCCAATCGTATGCGATGGTCAAAGGCCTTGTTAATATGTTGGATGATGTTTTTCATTTGTATTAGTTTCGGTCATATTTAGAATACATTAAACTTCCGTATATAATATGACATACTCCAAAACCCAGTGCCCAAAACAGCAATCCGTAACCCAAAAACCAAGTAGACAACAAACCAAGTAAGATCATAGTAACGCCTAAATATCGGATGTCACCCAAAGTATACTTGCTTGCATTGACACAGGCAAGTCCATAAAAAATAAGGGTAGAAGGTGCGAT
The DNA here is from genome assembly GCA_017984835.1 of Flavobacterium sp. Lineage (GTDB taxonomy): Bacteria > Bacteroidota > Bacteroidia > Flavobacteriales > Flavobacteriaceae > Flavobacterium. Next base: position 31,376 of record JAGNYR010000019.1, read on the forward strand.
AAGTGACATGAAGTCTTTTTCGATCAAAACCAATATGAAAAACCCACCGGTAGCAAGCGGAATTAAGAAATTAATCACCAATCTTTTGGAGGTGCTGTTCCATATATTTTCTTGTCTTTTTTTAGCTTTATTCACACTGAATAGAAATCCGGTCGCAATGGAAAGTACCAATACAATCATAGACAATGCAACTATTTTTATAGCCGTTTCTTCAGAAATGATTATATTTTTATAATCACTTGAAATGGATGTATTTTCATATAAAATAACATATGCTAATCCAGCACCTATCAGTGCATACAATCCTGCTAAGATACCCGACAAACCACTCAAAGATATGAATCGAGAGGATTTATGCATCATTTCTTTGATCGCTGCAATGTCGTTTATGTATTTTTCGTTTTCCATGATTAAAGTACTTTGAAATGCAAAGTAAATGATTTATTTTTAAATCTGTCAACTATTTTTAGTTATTTTTGAAAAAAAATATTCACATGAAATTCAAATTAATATTTCTTCTGATTCCATTCTGTGCAATGAGTCAAGTCTCTGATGAACAAATGCTGCGTTCTATTTATAACAATAATTTAAATCAAGGGAGTTGTTACCAATGGCTGGAGCATTTATCCAATTCGATTGGATCAAGATTATCTGGTTCTGAAGGAGCTGAAAAAGCTGTGGTATACACAAAAAGTGAATTAGATATACTAGGATTGACCCGTGTTTATTTGCAAGAGGTAATGGTCCCGAAATGGGTGAGAGGTGCCAAGGAAGAAGCGCACGCTATCGATAATGGCAACAAGATTTCGTTTCCAATTTGTGCCTTGGGTGGTTCGGTTGCCACGCCACAAAACGGTGTGTCTTCCAATATCATTGAAGTGAAAAGTATGGAAGAGCTCAATCTATTAGGAAAAGAGAAAGTAAAAGGTAAAATCGTGTTTTTTAACCGACCGATGAATCCCGAATTCATTGAAACTTTTAAAGCCTATGGAAGTTGTGTGGACCAACGTTCTTCGGGTGCAAAAGAAGCAGGTAAATTAGGTGCTGTTGGAGTAATCGTTCGATCGATGAACTTACGTCTTGATGATCTGCCTCATACCGGAGTTACAAATTATGGTGATATTCTTGCCTCTGAGAAAATACCTGCGGCTGCAATAAGTACGAATGGAGCCGAATCGTTAAGCGCCTTATTAAAAAAGAATCCATTGTTGACTTTTTATTTCAAACAATCCTGTCAAATCCTTGGCGATGTCAAATCATACAATGTTGTTGGGGAGATCAAAGGATCAGAAAACCCTCAGAAAATTATTGTAGTAGGTGGTCATCTCGATTCATGGGATCTTGGAGATGGTTCACATGATGATGGCGCGGGTTGTGTTCAAAGCATGCAAGTTCTAGCTAATTTCAAACAATTAAATTATCAACCCAAAAACACTTTGCGTGTTGTATTATTTATGAATGAAGAAAATGGAACCCGTGGTGGATTAAAATATGAAGAGTTATCTGCATCCAATGGTGAGAACCATATTTTTGCACTCGAAAGTGATTCGGGAGGTTTTTCTCCAAGAGGATTTT
>JAGNYR010000055.1 GCA_017984835.1 Flavobacterium sp.
CGCTTGCTTCAATATCAGTTGCAAACTCCGAGCATCATAGGGCAATCCTTCTTTTCGACCTTCAAATAAATACGTTTTGGGTTTGTAAACTTTATAATACGATCGTAGCATCTCCAAGATCCTCGGACTCAACGGCACAATTCGGTCTTTTTTTCCTTTTGCGTTTTTCAGCAACACAATGTTTCTCCTCGAATCAATGTGAACAGGCTGCAATGCCAATAATTCGCCACAGCGCAATCCACAACTGTAAATCATACTCAACATCGTTTTGTGTTTCAAATTGGAATGGGCTTCTAAGATCTTCTTCACCTCTTCCTTGCTCAACACATTCGGAAGTACCTTCTCTCGTTTGGGACGATGAATCTTATCAATTTCGATTTTAGTTTCTTTTACAATCTTGAAATACAATTTGATCGCATTTACAATCTGATTTTGATAAGAACTAGACAATTGATGCTTCAAAATATATGCGTTGTTATACATGATCACATCATCGTTCGTAATCTCATGTACCGATTTGCTTTGGCAAAAAGTTAAAAACGATTTCAATGCTTCACTATAGGTTTTAATCGTATTTGGACTGTACCGTTTCGACAAAAGATAGCGCCTAAAAGTAGCAATGCTTTCGACTCCCTCCGAATTCGGACCCATAGCAGCAGCAAGCGGCAACTGAAAGTACAATCGATTGGCCTCGGTGTCGGGCACATGCCAATAATGCTTTGTGGCGCTCCATCGGGCGTCTTCAAACGTCTTGATGATAAAGAGGTGGGTGGTGGTTTTTTCAAAAGTGACCGCAATTCGTGGCGATCCTTTGTGGCGGATGGTTTTGGCTTCGAAATTCATAGTGTTGGCTTATAATGAAAGACGAAAATAAAAAAAAATCCCCAATTACTTGAGGATTTTGATTGATTGTAGGCTAAAAATTATTTTCGAGCCAATACTTTTTCAACGGCAGCAACAATAGCTTGGTTGTTCAGTTTGTATTTTTCCATCAATTGATCAGGTGTACCGCTTTCTCCAAAACTGTCGTTGACCGCGACAAATTCTTGGGGTACCAAATAGTTTTGAACCAAGGTTCTAGATACGCTTTCGCCCAATCCACCAATGATGTTATGCTCTTCAGCTGTCACCACACAACCTGTTTTCTGAACCGATTTTAAAATCGCTTCTTCGTCCAACGGTTTGATGGTGTGAATGTTGATTACTTCTGCAGAAATACCTTTTGCTTCCAATGCTTCGGCAGCTACTAAGGCTTCCCAAACCAAGTGACCAGTTGCAACAATGGTAACATCGGTTCCTTCGTTTAACAAGATGGCTTTTCCAATTACAAATGGTTCGTCGGCAGGCATAAAGTTTGGCACTACCGGACGTCCAAAACGCAAATAGGCCGGACCATGATGTTGCGCAAGTGCAATGGTTGCTGCTTTGGTTTGGTTGTAATCACACGTGTTGATTACGGTCATTCCTGGCAACATTTTCATCAAGCCAATGTCTTCCAAGATTTGGTGGGTAGCCCCGTCTTCACCCAAGGTCAATCCCGCGTGTGAAGCACAAATTTTTACATTTTTATCAGAATACGCCACCGATTGACGGATTTGGTCGTAGACTCTTCCCGTCGAAAAGTTAGCAAATGTTCCCGTAAACGGAATTTTACCTCCAATGGTTAATCCAGCTGCAATCCCAATCATGTTGGCTTCTGCAATCCCGATTTGGAAAAATCGTTCAGGATGGTTTTTTTTGAAATCGTCAAATTTTAACGAACCGATCAAATCGGCACATAAGGCCACTACATTTTCGTTTGTTTGACCCAATTCGGTCATACCAGCACCAAATCCAGAGCGGGTATCTTTACTTCCTGTGTTTGTATATTTTTTCATAATTCTAGTAGTCTCCTAAAGTTGCTGGGTTTTGTGCTAATGCGTTGGCTAATTGCTCGTCGTTTGGCGCTTTTCCGTGCCAAGCGTGGGTATGCATCATGAAATCGACACCGTTCCCCATTTCGGTATGTAACAAGATACAAACAGGTTGTCCGTGACCCGATTTTGCTTTGGCATCGGCCAAACCAGCTTTGATCGCGTCAATGTTGTTCCCTTCTTTGATTTCTAACACAATCCAATCAAATGCTTCAAATTTTGCTTTCACACTTCCCATGCACAACACTTCGTCGGTCGTTCCGTCAATTTGTTTTCCGTTCAGGTCCACAGTAGCAATCAAGTTGTCCACTTTTTTAGCAGAAGCATACATGATGGCTTCCCAATTTTGTCCTTCTTGCAATTCTCCGTCTCCCAAAAGAGCATAGATCAAATGGTTGTCGTTGTTTAATTTTTTAGCTTGAGCCGCACCCACAGCAACCGATAAACCTTGACCCAATGAACCCGATGCCATGCGAATACCTGGTAAACCTTCGTGCGTGGTTGGGTGTCCTTGAAGACGTGTGTTTAATTTTCTGAAAGTCGCTAATTCAGCCACCGGAAAATAACCGCTACGTGCTAAAACGCTATAAAAAACGGGAGAAATATGTCCGTTTGAAAGGAAGAACAAATCTTCACCCAATCCGTTCATGTCAAATCCAGCTTTGCGGGACATGGTATCTTGATAAAGTGTTACTAAAAATTCAGCACATCCGAGTGAACCTCCAGGGTGACCAGAGTTTACGGCGTGCACCATACGAAGAATATCTCTTCTAACTTGGGTCGTAAAATCGTTTAGTTGTTGTGTGTTTGACATTGTGTGTAGTTAAAATTTTCATACAAAAATAGGCTTATTTTTTGGTGTTGCAAATGTTTTAAAATAGAAGTTATTAGTATTTTTTAACAGGTGTTTAAAAGGTATTTTTTACCACTCAAAAGCCTGTAAAATCAAGTCAAAACGGGTTGCTTTGATCAACATACAAGCAGCCACGCACCGTTCAAAAAGTAGTTTCTGTGTTAATTTGGGTTAAATTTATGTGGTAACTAATTTTCAAATTGTGTAATTGACTTATATTTGCCAACTGAAAACGATTTTATGAAATTTGAATTACTAAATAAAGACCCTCTTTCAAAAGCGCGTGCCGGTAAAATAACCACAGACCACGGAGTGATCGAAACGCCTATTTTTATGCCTGTTGGAACCGTTGCTTCTGTAAAAGGGGTGCACCAACGCGAGTTGAAAGAAGAAATCAATCCCGATATTATTTTAGGTAATACCTACCATTTATACCTTCGTCCGCAAGTGGATATTTTAGAAAAAGCAGGCGGATTGCATAAGTTCATGAATTGGGACCGAAACATTTTAACCGATTCAGGTGGATATCAAGTGTATTCGCTCTCTGCCAATAGAAAAATAAAAGAAGAAGGTGTAAAATTCAAATCACATATTGATGGGTCGTATCATTTTTTTACACCCGAAAATGTAATGGAAATTCAACGTACCATCGGAGCCGATATCATCATGGCTTTTGACGAGTGCACGCCGTACCCATGTGATTATCATTACGCAAAAAGATCCATGAAAATGACACATCGTTGGCTGGATCGTTGCATCAATCACTTAGAAAAAGTGCCGGTAAAGTATGGTTACGAACAAACGTTCTTTCCCATTGTGCAAGGAAGTACCTACAAAGATTTGCGCATGCAATCGGCAGAATACATTGCCAATTCCAACCAACAAGGAAATGCGATTGGCGGATTGTCTGTAGGTGAACCTGCTGAAGAAATGTATGCCATGACCGATGTGGTGTGTTCTATTTTACCCGAAGACAAACCGAGGTATTTGATGGGCGTTGGAACGCCAATCAATATCCTAGAAAACATAGCATTGGGTGTAGACATGTTCGATTGCGTAATGCCAACCCGTAACGCAAGAAACGGAATGTTGTTCACCGCAAACGGTACCATCAACATAAAAAATAAAAAATGGGAGGATGATTTTTCACCCGTCGACGAAATGGGAATCACTTTTGTAGACCGTGAATATTCCAAAGCCTATTTGAGACATTTATTTGCTTCCAACGAATATCTTGGAAAACAAATTGCAACCATTCACAACCTTGGGTTTTATATGTGGTTGGTGCGCGAAGCAAGAAAGCACATCATTGCAGGTGATTTTAGAACTTGGAAAGAAATGATGGTGAAAAACATGAGCCAACGATTATAAATAGATAAGTATGCTTAGTATTATTGACAAATACATATTAAAACGTTATCTCACCACTTTTGTCGTGATGTTGTTGATGTTTGTCCCAATCGGAATCGTCATTGACGTTTCTGAAAAGGTAAACAAGATGATTGAAAATCACGTGCCAATGAAAGCGATTGCGTTGTATTATGTCGATTTTACGATTTATTTTGCCAATTTATTGTTTCCGATTTTTTTGTTTTTATCCATCATTTGGTTTACCTCCAAATTGGCGAATAACACCGAAATCATTGCCATACTAAGTTCGGGTATTTCCTTTACTCGATTTTTGAGACCCTACATCATGGGAGCTACCATTGTTTCCGTATTTGCTTTGTTGATGGGATTTTTTCTAGTGCCCAAAGCCAGCGAAGGATTCAAGAATTTTAGGTACATGTACTTAATTGGGAATGGCCAAAATGAAATGCGCGAAAACTCCAACGTGTTGCGACAAATCAGCAAAGACGAATACATTTATGTGAGTAGTTTTAATAACGATGCACAAACCGCTTTCGATTTTTCGATGGAGAAATTTGAAAACGACAAATTAAAATACAAAGTTTCAGCAAGCAGAATCAAATGGAACGAACAAGACAGCACGTACACCCTTTTTAATTATCAAAAAAGAAAAGTAGGTGAAATAAGCGATCAACTTTACACCGAAGAAAAAAAGGATACGGTTTTTAATTTTGATTTAGAAGATTTAACACCGTTGGTGTACATTGCAGAGACGCTGCCTTATTTCGAGTTAAATAAATTTATCGACAAAGAAAAAGAAAGAGGTTCGTCTAACATCAATGTGTATTTGGTGGTATTGTACAAAAAATACAGCATTCCGGTTTCGGCTTTTATATTAACCATCATCGCGGTTTCGGTTTCTTCCATGAAACGAAGAGGAGGGATGGGGATGAATTTAGCCATCGGAATTTTATTGGCCTTTGCTTTTGTCTTTTTGGACAAGGTTTTTGGGGTATTGGCCGAAAAATCAGCTGCGCCGCCGATCATTGCAGTTTGGATTCCGAACATTGTTTTTGGAATATTAGCCATTTATTTACTGCGCAATGCCAAACGATAATCTCAAAAGTTATCTGCACTTGCACCTCATTGTTTTTATTTGGGGTTTTACGGCTATTCTAGGAGCTCTTATTTCTTTAGATGCACTTCCATTGGTTTGGTTCCGAATGTTGTTTGCCGTCGTCTTTATTTTTGGTTACATCAAAATCAAAAAAATCAATCTCACGGTTTCCAAAAGAGACCTACTTCGGTTTCTGCTAGCAGGTTTGGTCATTGCACTTCATTGGTTTACTTTTTTTAAAGCAATCAAAGAGTCCAATGTCTCGGTTACTTTAGCCTGCCTTTCTACAGGTGCTTTTTTTACCTCACTGATTGAACCCATCTTTTTTGGTAAGAAAATCATTTGGTACGAAGTTTTCTTCGGATTGCTTGTAGTCGTGGGCTTGTACATCATCTTTAATGTCGAAATCAATTATTATTACGGCATGGCTTTGGCCTTGATTTCTGCCTTTCTTTCGGGCTTGTTTGCCGTGATTAACAGCAAATTTGTGCAAAAAAACGATCCGGTACTTATTTCATTTTACGAACTTTCGGGTGGTACCCTTTTCTTTAGTTTGCTGCTAGCCCTGACGTCTAGTTTCAATGCCGATTTTTTCCAATTATCTACTTCCGATTTTACGTATTTATTGATTTTAAGTTCCGTATGCACCGCTTATGCTTTCATTGTCTCGACTTCGGTGATGAAATACTTGAGTCCTTACACAGTGATGCTGACCATCAATCTAGAGCCGATCTACGGAATCATATTGGCAGTCCTTATTTTTGAAGAAAAAGAAAAAATGAGTGTTGCTTTTTACGTAGGTGCTTTGATTATCTTGAGCACTGTATTGCTAAACGCGGTCATCAAGTCGCGAAAAAAGCCGAATAGGGAGTAATTGCGTACCTTGCTTTCCAACGGTTCAAAACTTCCGTTCGCTATTCCTTGTGAACTTCGTTAATATCAAAAGATTTGATCAAATTGCTTTTACAAAAGAGATAATATTTTATCTTTGTAGTCCATTAATTAAATAAAAACGCACAAATCCTATGGAATATTTAGATTTTGAGCTTCCCATCAAAGAATTAGAAGACCAATTAGACAAATGTGAAATAATTGGTTTAGAATCAGACGTTGATGTAACCAATACTTGCAAACAAATTGAGAAAAAGTTAGAAGAGACTAAGCGTAAAATTTATAAAAATCTTACCGCTTGGCAACGTGTTCAATTGTCACGTCATCCAAGTCGTCCTTATACCATGGACCATGTGAATGCACTTTGCGGTGACTCTTGGTTGGAACTTTTTGGAGATCGTAACTTCAAAGACGACAAAGCAATGATTGGTGGATTGGGTAAAATTGGTGGACAATCGTTTATGATTGTAGGTCAACAAAAAGGATACAATACCAAAACACGTCAATATAGAAATTTCGGAATGGCTAATCCAGAAGGATACAGAAAAGCATTACGCTTGATGAAAATGGCCGAGAAATTCAATGTTCCTGTAGTAACTTTTATTGATACTCCTGGAGCTTATCCAGGTTTGGAAGCAGAAGAACGCGGACAAGGAGAAGCTATTGCTAGAAACATTCTTGAAATGATTCGTTTGAAAGTGCCTATCATTTGCGTCATTGTAGGTGAAGGAGCATCAGGGGGAGCACTCGGAATTGGAGTAGGAGACCGTGTATTGATGATGGAAAACACATGGTATTCAGTAATTTCGCCAGAATCGTGCTCTTCTATTTTATGGAAAAGCTGGGAGTACAAAGAACAAGCTGCAGAAGCTTTGAAGTTGACTTCAGCTGATATGAAAAGACAAAAATTAGTAGACGATATCATTCCGGAACCACTAGGTGGAGCGCATTACGATCGCCCAACTACGTTTAAAACGGTGGAACAATACATCACTAAAGCTTACAACGAATTAAAAGATTTATCAACAACCGAATTGGTGAATCAACGTATGGATAAATACAGTAAAATGGGAGAGTTTAAAGAATAATCCTATAAAACCTTATCAAATCATCCGTCTTGAATTTTTTGAGACGGATTTTTTTTGTGTTATTAACAGAAAGTATGCACTTATTAACAATCATGTGTAATAACTAAACTTTCCAAAAATAATAAAAAAAACTACTTTCGCTTTCATGGAAAATCAACTCAGTACAAGACCCACATTTGTAGAAAAAGCCACGATTATCAATCTGGAAAAAGGCAAGCTACCCCCACAGGCATTAGACCTTGAGGAGGCAGTACTTGGTGCCATGATGATTGATAAAAAAGGAGTAGATGAGGTAATCGATATTCTGCAATCGGATGCGTTTTACAAAGACGCACACAAACACATTTTTGAAGCTATTTTTCAGTTGTTCACAGATTCGCAACCCATTGACTTGTTAACAGTTTCGGCGCAATTAAAGAAGAACGCTAAACTTGATTTGGCCGGTGGCGATTATTATTTGATTCAACTCACACAAAACATCTCTTCTTCGGCACACATTGAGTTCCACTCTAGAATTATTTTACAAAAATTCATCCAACGAAGTTTGATTCGTATTTCTTCTGAAATTATTGAAGATTCTTACGATGAAACGACCGATGTTTTTGACTTACTTGACAAAGCAGAATCAAAACTATACGAAGTAACCCAAGGAAACATCAAACGTAGTTCGGAAACGGCGCAAAGTTTGGTGAATCAAGCCAAAAAAAGAATCGAAGAAATTGCCAACAAAGAAGGTTTGAGCGGAATCGCAACGGGCTTTGAAAAGCTAGATAAAGTTACTTCAGGATGGCAGCCTTCCGATTTGATCATCATCGCTGCTCGTCCGGGTATGGGTAAAACAGCCTTCGTTTTATCGATGGCTCGAAATGTAGCAATCGATTTTGGACATCCCGTAGCTTTGTTTTCACTAGAGATGTCTTCGGTTCAATTAATCACACGTCTTATTTCGTCAGAAACCGGACTATCATCAGAAAAATTAAGAACCGGAAAATTAGAAAAACACGAGTGGGAACAATTAAGTGTCAAAGTAAAAGACCTTGAAAAAGCCCCACTTTTTATAGACGACACACCTTCACTTTCTATTTTTGACCTTCGAGCAAAGGCAAGACGTTTGAAATCGCAACATGATATCAAAATCATCATCGTCGATTACCTTCAATTGATGACTGCCGGAGGAAACGGAAAAGGCGGCGGTAATCGTGAGCAAGAAATATCTACCATCTCTCGAAATTTGAAAGCACTTGCAAAAGAATTGGAAGTTCCAGTTATTGCACTTTCGCAACTTTCTCGTGCTGTAGAAACGCGTGGTTCAAGCAAACGACCTTTGCTTTCTGACCTTCGTGAATCGGGAGCAATTGAGCAAGATGCCGACATCGTATCTTTCATTTACCGACCTGAATATTATAAAATTGACGAATGGGATGACGACGAACAAGGTTCAACCAAAGACCAAGGGGAATTCATTATTGCGAAGCACAGAAATGGTAGCTTAGAAAACGTGCGATTGAAGTTCATTGGTCATTTAGGGAAATTTGATAACCTCGAGGATTATTCAGGTGGGTTTGACGATTTACCATCCAAAATGAACTTGGATGAATCGGCTTTTTTAACCAGAAATTTACCTTCTGCCAACGAAGCATTTGGAAGTAATTTTAATTCCAATTCAGATGATAGCGATGTTCCATTCTAATAGGAGCCCTTTTTCGATCATCTTTGAAATAAACCTTTATCATGTCAACTAAAAAATATTTTGTTCTGTTTTTCATCTTGTTGACTTTTGCTGCCAAAGCAAGTTTCATCTTGCTGCCCATGGATGATGTTTCTCAGAAAAATCACCTCAAGGCATATGGAATCACCTTTTGGTGTTTGGAAAAAGAATACAAAGCGAGTTGGTTGCTCAATTATCGAGGGGGTTCTTTTTTACTTCCTGATGCGCCAGAAATTCGAAAAGAATGCCAAGTCAGAGGCGTTAGTTTTGAAGTACTTTCCGATAATGACGCCAATCAAATATTGAACGAAATCGCCAGCCCTTCTCAAAACATGGAGACGGTTGTATTAGAAAAAGCTCCAAAAATTGCGGTTTATACTCCCAAAGGGAAACAACCTTGGGACGATGCCGTTACCATGGTTTTGACCTATGCCGAAATTCCATTTACACCCATTTACGACCAAGAAGTACTCTCTGATCAATTGATTCTGTATGATTGGCTGCATTTGCACCACGAAGATTTTACGGGTCAATACGGTAAGTTTTATGGAGCATACCGCAATGCGCCTTGGTACATCGAACAAAAGAAAGAGTCGGAACAATTGGCCCTTCAATTGGGTTTCAATAAAGTTTCGGAAGAGAAATTGGCGGTTTCCAAAAAAATACGTGATTTTGTAATTGGCGGTGGATTTATGTTTGCGATGTGTTCGGCCACCGATAGTTTTGACATTGCCCTGGCAGCAGAAGGAATTGATATTTGTGAGCCTATGTTTGATGGAGATGGAAGTGAGCCCAACTATCAATCCAAAATGGATTATTCTAAGTCTTTTGCATTCAAAAACTTTATTGTTGATAGAAACCCTGAACACTACGAATTTTCGGATATCGACATGACCGAAAAGCGCAAACTACCGATGGAAAAAGATTATTTCACCTTGATGGAATTTTCTGCAAAATGGGATGTTATTCCGAGTATGCTTTGTCAAAACCACACCCAATTGGTGAAAGGTTTTATGGGGCAAACCACGGCTTATGAACGCGATTTGATCAAATCCAACGTGTTGGTGCTTGGAGAAAATCAAATGAATGCTGAAGCGCGCTACATTCACGGTCAAAAAGGAAAAGGGTTTTTTACGTTCTATGGTGGGCACGACCCAGAAGATTACCAACACAGAGTGGGAGATGAGCCTACGTTATTGGATTTACATCCCAATTCACCCGGTTTTCGTCTTATTTTGAACAACGTTTTATTCCCTGCAGCAAAGAAGAAAAAACAAAAAACCTAGGAACTCTCGGGTCCTAGATAAAAAAAATACAGCACAAAAAAAATCCCAATTTTTCAATTGGGATTTCTTTTATAAGTAAGTTAAATAGGTTGTACAAACGTTTTTATTTCACTTTTTTCACAACAGCTTTGAAAGCTTCTGGGTGATTCATTGCTAAATCAGCTAATACTTTACGGTTCAATTCGATTCCGTTTTTCTTAACTTGTCCCATGAATTGAGAGTAACTCATTCCTTCCAATCTAGCTCCAGCGTTGATACGTTGAATCCATAATGCACGGAAGTTTCTCTTGTTTTGTTTTCTATCGCGATATGCATATAACATCGCTTTTTCAACTGCGTTTTTAGCTACAGTCCAAACGTTTTTACGACGACCAAAGAAACCTTTGGCTTGCTTCATTATCTTTTTTCTTCTTGCTCTTTTAGCAACTGAATTTACTGATCTTGGCATAATTTTCTTGT
>JAGNYR010000089.1 GCA_017984835.1 Flavobacterium sp.
GAAATAACCCCGTCTTCAATAGTAATTATCGTTTCAAATTTAGAAAAAATAGTATGCAAAAGTGCTTCATCAAGTGGCTTTACAAAAGGAAAATCATAATGTGCAATTGTACTTGGATAATTTAAATTATCTAATGCTTGTATCACATTATTGCCAATTGTTCCATTAGATACAACCGCAACTTTTGTTCCTTCTTTTAAACAGTTGGCTTTGCCAATGGTAATTTTTTGATATGGACTTTTCCAATTTGTGTTTTGTCCGCGACCTCTAGGGTAACGAATCGCAATAGGCTGTTCCAATCCCAATTGAGCCGTATATAAAATATTTTGTAAAGCAGTTTCATTTATTGGCGAAAACACCATCATATTAGGTATGCAACGAAGGTAAGCCAAGTCAAAAATACCATGATGTGTAGCGCCATCCTCTCCTACCAATCCCGCACGATCCAAACAGAAAATAACCGGTAAATTTTGCAAAGCAACGTCGTGAATCAGTTGATCATAGGCTCTTTGTAAAAAAGTGGAATAAATATTACAAAAAACGACCATTCCTTGTGTTGCCATTCCAGCAGCTAAAGTAACCGCGTGCTGTTCTGCAATTCCAACATCAAAAGCTCGGTTGGGTAAGGCATCCATCATCAACTTAAGCGAACTTCCAGTGGGCATTGCGGGAGTAATTCCAATGATTTTTTCGTTTTTTTGTGCCAAATCCAAAATCGTTTCACCAAAAACATCTTGGTATTTTGGCGGCAAGTTGGCTTCCGATTTAGGAATTATTTCTCCCGTATTGGCGTCAAATTTTCCAGGCGCATGGTATTGCACTTGATTTTCTTCGGCTTGCTGCAGTCCTTTCCCTTTGGTAGTAATTACGTGCAAAAATTTTGGCCCTTTTACTTTTTTAAGTCGCTCTAATTCTTCAATTACAGCCTGGATGTTATGTCCGTCAATTGGTCCTGAATAATCAAAATTCAAGGACTTAATCATGTTGTTTTGTTTCGGATTTTTGCCTTCTTTTACGGCAGTCAAATAGTTTTTCAATGCTCCAACGCTTGGATCTATCCCAATAGCGTTATCATTTAGAATCACTAATAAATTAGCATCGGTAACTCCAGCGTGATTCAGTCCTTCAAAAGCCATTCCTGAGGCTATCGAAGCGTCCCCAATAACCGCAATATGTTGTTGTCCGGTATCCCCTTTCAAATTAGCAGCAATAGCCATTCCCAAAGCAGCCGAAATAGATGTTGATGAATGGCCTACGCCAAAAGCATCGTATTCACTTTCGTCTCGTTTTGGAAAACCTGAAATACCGTGAAGTTGTCTGTTAGTGTGAAATTGATCTCTACGACCAGTAAGTATTTTATGTCCGTAAGCTTGATGGCCTACGTCCCAAATCAAAGAATCGTTAGGCGTATCAAAAACATAATGCAAAGCAATCGTCAATTCGACTACTCCCAAACTAGCACCCAAATGCCCTTCTTTTACCGAAACTATATCGATAATGAAATCGCGTAACTCTTGTGCGAGTTGCGGCAATTGATTGACATCGAGTTGACGTAAATCGGCGGGACTGTTAATGCTTGAAAGTAAATTGTTTGACATGGTACAAATGTACAAATTGAATTCTTATTTTTGCTAAATGGAAAACCCTTTCAACGACACCTATTTTATGAAGAAAGCCTTACAAGAAGCTGAAATGGCTTTTGAAAAAGGCGAAATTCCCGTAGGTGCGCTAATTGTGATCAATAACACCATTATAGCTCGTAGTCATAATCTAACTGAATTACTGCATGATGTAACCGCTCACGCCGAAATGCAAGCTATTACCGCTGCAGCAAATTACTTGGGAGGAAAATATTTGAAAGATTGTACTTTGTATGTTACGCTAGAACCTTGTCAAATGTGCGCCGGTGCTTTGTATTGGAGTCAAATTTCAAAAATAGTGTATGGCGCTAGTGATGAGCAACGTGGATTTGTTTCAATGGGAACGCAATTGCACCCTAAAACAGAAGTGGTTTCAGGAATATTAGCTGAAGAAGCTGCCGAACTGATGAAACGCTTTTTTGCAGAGCGCAGGAAGTGATTTTAACTCATTGCCTCTAGCCCAGATAGAAGCGGCATCCTTTTTAGGTGACTGAGGTACTCGAAGGCACCAAAAAAGATAGAGCGGATAGCTGGAAATAGCTTCTGAAAAAATCTCAGAATAAAGCATAAAAAAACCGCCAGTCTTTCGAAGGCGGTTTCTTTTTTATTCTGAAATACCATTCCCTTTTTTGTCAAAGAAATGATATTCTAAATACGTGTAAGCATCACGTGGTATGATTTTCACCCATTTTTTATGTTCAAAGAACCACTTTGAACGTATCGATGGAAAACCTTTGGTAAGGTAAGCAGCCACAAATGGATGTACATTAAGTACCACATTTGAATGACTTTTTAATACTCTTTCTAGATCTAAAGTTATCTTATCAATAATTAGAATTGGCGCTTCAATTTCGCCACTTTCATTATTTGGATCTTCTTCTCTAGTTTTAATATTCATTTCTGGTCTTACTCGTTGACGTGTAATTTGGACTAATCCAAATTTACTCGGCGGTAAGATTTTGTGTTTGGCTTTATCATCGCTCATTTCTTCTCGTAAGAAGTCGAACAATACTTTGCGATTTTCAGGATTCGCCATATCGATAAAATCAACTACGATAATTCCGCCCATATCGCGAAGACGCAATTGTCTTGCTATTTCGGCGGCAGCAATCATATTCACTTCCATTGCGGTGTCTTCTTGATTAGAAGCCTTATTAGAACGATTTCCGCTGTTCACGTCAATAACGTGTAAAGCTTCGGTATGTTCAATAATAAGATACGCTCCTTTACTCATAGAAACCGTTTTTCCAAACGAAGTCTTGATTTGTCTCTCTATATTGTATTTCTCAAAAATGGGAGTATCATTGGATTGATAAAACTTCACAATTGATTCTTTGGATGGCGCAATTTCTTGCACATAATCCTTGGTTTGTTGGTACAACTCTTCATCATCAATTTGAATACCACTAAAGGTATCGTTAAATACGTCTCGTAAGATAGATGAAGCTCTGTTGAGTTCTCCTAATACTTTTGACGGATGATGAGCGGTTGGTAATTTTTTACACATTGCATTCCATCTGCTGAGCAGGTTCTGCAAATCTTTTTCTAATTCGGCTGTATTTTTGCCTTCGGCTACTGTACGAACAATAACACCAAATCCTTTTGGTTTAACTGATTGCACAAGTCTTTTTAAACGGTC
>JAGNYR010000056.1 GCA_017984835.1 Flavobacterium sp.
ATGTGCGGCAGCATCTGTTTTTCGGTGTGTCCATCTGCGAAAAAGATGCCAAAACCCAACTCAGATGTTTCTAAAAAATCTCCCGTTGGTCTTTTGATAAAATGGAGGTGCCCACTTTCTTGCATCGGAATAATATTTTCGTGCAAAAAGGAAGCTTTCTCTCTAGAATTTGGTTGTGTTGCCCATTCCCAGTGGTTTTCATTGGTCCAATATTTGGCATTTTTGAATGCAACTTCATAACCCGTTTTGTCTTTGTTCCAATTCACACTTCCGCCACAATGATCAAAATGCAAATGGGTCATGAATACATCGGTAATATCATCTCTATGAAAACCGGCTAAGGCTAACGATTTGTCAAGAGAATGATTTCCCCAAAGTGAATAGTAACTAAAAAATTTCTCTGATTGTTTGTTGCCCATTCCGGTATCAATTAATATCAATCGATTCCCTTCTTCAATTAACAAACAACGAGCGGCAATATCGATTAAATTATGGGCGTCAGCCGGATTGGTTTTGCTCCAAATGGTTTTAGGAACAACGCCAAACATGGCGCCCCCATCAAGTTTAAAGTTTCCAGCTTCAATAGGATGTATTTTCATTTTACAGAATTTATTTGGATGCAAATTACAAAAAAACAATCTTGATTTTTCTAAAATCAATTTTTTCTATGCAAACATTAGTTATAAAAATGTTATTAATTATAAAAAAATAGATAATTGTAGTAACTTTGCCCTTTATTTAGATAAAATAAAAATAACAACATTCAGCACATGATAAAAGTTTCAGATACTGCCAGCAAAAAAATCATCGATATGATGCAAGAAGACGGTTTTGATGCTGCCATAGATTACGTTCGAGTAGGCGTAAAAAGTGGCGGTTGTTCGGGCTTGTCTTATGAATTGAAATTCGACAAAGAACTCACAGAAAACGATAAAGTTTTTGAAGATAATCACGTTAAAATTGCCGTTGAAAAAAAATCATTTTTGTATTTAGCGGGAACAATTTTAGAATTTTCAGGTGGATTGAACGGAAAAGGATTTGTGTTTAACAACCCCAACGCAAGTAGAACTTGTGGATGCGGAGAATCTTTTTCTTTATAAAATTAAATAATTTAATTATTTGAATCTTTAAGAAATCAAGGCGTTTGGTCTTCCTCTCTTAACGGTTTTAAAAAACATACAATGTCAAAATATACAGAAGACGATTTAAAAATTGAACTCGAAAACAAGGAATACGAGTACGGATTTTATACAGAACTTGATTCGGAGACTTTTCCGATTGGTTTAAACGAAGATATCGTACGTGCTATTTCTAAGAAAAAAGAAGAGCCACAATGGATGACCGATTGGCGTATAGAGGCGTTTCGTGCATGGGAACAAATGGCAGAACCAGAATGGGCCAACGTTCATTATGAAAAACCCGATTTTCAAGCCATTTCGTATTACTCAGCTCCCAAAAAAGCAGATCCAAACAAAACATTAGACGATGTAGATCCAGAACTTTTGGCCATGTATAAAAAGTTGGGTATTTCAGTCGATGAACAAAAGAAATTAAACAACGTAGCAATGGATATTGTAGTTGACTCCGTTTCTGTCGCTACAACATTCAAGAAAACATTGGCCGAAAAAGGCATTATTTTCATGAGTATTTCAGAGGCTATTCGCGAATACCCTGAACTGGTTCAAAAACATTTAGGCACTGTGGTTCCGCAAAAAGATAACTTCTATGCCGCATTGAATTCGGCTGTATTTTCAGACGGATCGTTTTGTTATATTCCGAAAGGGGTTAAATGTCCGATGGAATTATCTACTTATTTCCGAATCAATCAAGCCGGAACGGGTCAGTTTGAACGCACACTATTAATTGCCGACGAAGGAAGTTATGTAAGTTATTTGGAAGGTTGTACCGCTCCAAGCCGTGATGAAAACCAGTTGCATGCAGCAGTTGTCGAATTAATTGCGATGGATGATGCAGAAATCAAATATTCTACGGTTCAAAACTGGTATCCTGGAAACAAAGAAGGAAAAGGTGGCGTTTATAATTTTGTAACCAAAAGAGGTTTGTGCGAGAAAAACGCTAAAATTTCATGGACACAAGTTGAAACGGGATCGGCTGTAACTTGGAAATATCCTTCCGTTATTTTGAAGGGAGATAATGCAGTAGGTGAATTTTATTCGATTGCTGTAACCAACAATTATCAGCAAGCTGACACTGGAACCAAGATGATACATTTAGGGAAAAACACCAAGTCGACTATCATTTCGAAAGGAATTTCGGCCGGAAAATCTCAAAACAGTTACCGTGGTTTGGTTCAAATAAGCGCCAGAGCCGACAACGCTCGTAATTTTTCTCAATGTGACTCATTATTGATGGGAAACAGTTGTGGTGCGCATACGTTTCCGTATATCGAAAGTAAAAACCCAACGGCTAAAATTGAACACGAAGCCACAACGAGTAAAATTGGAGAAGACCAAGTGTTTTATTGCAATCAGCGTGGTATTCCAACCGAGAAAGCCATTGCGCTAATCGTAAACGGATTTAGCAAAGATGTCTTGAACAAGTTGCCAATGGAATTTGCTGTTGAAGCACAAAAATTACTAGAAATTTCGCTGGAAGGAAGCGTAGGTTAATCTTAATGAATTGTAACACCTAAAAGGGTTTAAAATAAAGAATAAAATGTTAAAAATCAGCAATTTACACGCCTCAATTGGCGATAAAGAAATATTAAAAGGAATCAACCTTGAAGTAAAAGCAGGGGAAGTACATGCTATTATGGGTCCAAATGGCGCCGGTAAAAGTACACTTTCTTCCATCATTGCTGGAAATGAAAATTACGACGTAACTGAGGGTGACATCTTTTTGGACGGAGAAGAATTAGCTGATTTAGCTCCTGAAGAAAGAGCGCACAAAGGGGTGTTTTTATCATTTCAATATCCTGTTGAAATTCCGGGTGTTTCCGTGACTAATTTCATCAAAACCGCCATCAACGAAAAGCGTAAAGCCAATGGTCAAGACGAAATGCCGGCAAATGAAATGCTAAAATTGATTCGTGAAAAATCAGAATTGTTAGAAATGGACAGAAAGTTCTTGTCTCGTTCGTTAAACGAAGGTTTTTCGGGTGGAGAAAAGAAACGTAACGAGATTTTTCAAATGGCCATGTTGGAACCTAAAATTGCTATTTTGGACGAAACAGATTCTGGTTTGGATATCGATGCGCTTCGAATTGTGGCCAACGGTGTAAATAAATTAAAAAATGAAAACAATGCCGTTCTAGTAATTACCCACTACCAACGATTGTTAGATTATATTGTTCCCGATTTTGTACACGTATTAATGGATGGAAAAATCGTAAAATCAGGCACCAAAGACCTGGCTTTAGAACTAGAAGAAAAAGGATACGATTGGATTAAAAACGAGTTGGTATAACATGGATTTGAAAGAAAAATTACTATCGTCTTTTATGGCTTTTGAAGAGCGAGTAGATGTGCAAACTGAACTTCATGATTTGCGTACTTCGGCTATAAAAAACTTTGAGAATAAAGGTTTTCCGACCAAAAAAGACGAGGCGTGGAAATACACTTCATTGAATGCAATTCTGAAACGAGATTTCACTGTTTTTCCAAAGAGCGAACCCACCATTGAATTCAAGGATGTAAAGAATTACTTTTTACACGAAATTGATACCTACAAGGTTGTTTTTATTGACGGTGTTTTTGCTTCTAATTTGTCTTCAACTACCCATGACGGTATTGATGTTTGTTTGATGTCATCTGCATTGACCAAGCCAAAATACAAAATGGTCATTGACACCTATTTCAATCAAATCGCAAGCAAAGACGAAACCTTGACTTCTTTGAATACAGCTTTTGCCAACGAAGGAGCTTACATCAACATTCCGAAAAGTAAAGTAGCAGACAAACCTATTGAGATCATGTATTTCTCAACGGGGTCGGAAGCAGCGCTTTTGGTGCAACCTAGAAATTTAGTGATTGTGGGTGAAAATTCACACGTACAAATCATCGAAAGACACCAATGTTTGAACGAAAATGCAGTCTTAACCAATTCGGTTACCGAAATTTTTGCACAAAAAAGAGCGATTGTAGATTACTATAAAATTCAAAATGACAAGTTAGAAGCCAACTTGATCGACAACACCTATGTGTCTCAAAAACAAGAAAGTCATGTTTCGGTACAAACCTTTTCTTTTGGAGGAAATTTGACCAGAAACAACCTGAATTTCTACCATTTTGGCGAACGCTTGACCAGCACTCTCAACGGAATTACCATTATTGGCGATAAGCAACACGTGGATCATTACACATTGGTGCATCACGCCCAACCCAATTGTGAAAGTTTTCAAGATTACAAAGGGATCTTTTCAGATCGTTCGACGGGAGTATTCAATGGGAAAGTATATGTCGAAAAAGAAGCGCAAAAAACAAATGCCTTCCAAAAAAGCAATAACATTTTGTTAAGTGATAAAGCTACGATCAATGCAAAACCTCAATTGGAAATTTTTGCTGATGATGTAAAATGTTCGCATGGTTGTACCGTAGGTCAATTAGACGAAAGTGCATTATTCTATATGCAGCAAAGAGGTATTCCAAAGAAAGAAGCCAAAGCTTTATTGATGTACGCCTTCTCTAATGCTGTGATTGAAAGCATTAAAATCCCAGAATTGAAAAACCGAATTACCACAATTATTGCCAATAAACTAGGTGTAAAACTAGGTTTTGATTTGTAGTATTTAGAGGTTAATATAAAGAATAAAGAGCGCAAGTTTGGACTTTGCGCTCTTTTTTTATGTTACTTTTTTATGCTTTTTACCACGCCGCCGAGTAACCCATTAAAATTAAACTCGGGGTCTTCTTTGAGTCCCATTCGAACAATAACCAAGTCATGACTCGGGAAAACGGCAACCATTTGCCCTTGAAAACCACTGGCAAAAAACAAATCTTTTGGTGCATCTGGGAAACGCCCACTGGCATTGAGCCAAAATTGACCTCCATATTGTCCGTTTGACGTAGCGGTTGGCGTGGCTACATATTTTGCCCAACTTGGTTTAAAAAGTTGCTCTCCGTTCCAATTTCCTTGGTGTAAATACAACAATCCAAATTTCGCCCAATCCCGTGGGGTCGCCCATCCGTAGGAAGAACCTACATAATTGCCTGCCATATCGGTTTCAACCAACATGGAGTGCATTCCAATTTTATCAAGTAACGCCGCATACCAAAAATCCAAATAGTTTTGATGGGATTTGAATTGTTTTCTCAAAATACCCGAAAGCAAATTAGTGGTTCCAGACGAATAGTTCCAATGCGTGTTGGGTTGAAAAGCCAATGGTTTTTCAAGTTGTGAACGCGTCATGTCTTCTTCTTGAAACAACATTTTCGTCACATCTGAAATCGCTCCGTAATCTTCTACCCATTCCAAACCTGAGTTCATGTGCAACAAATCGTTGGTGGTGATTTTTTTGCGTTCATCATTTGCCCATTCAGGAATTGGAGCGGGTTGGTAAATATTGAATTTTCCTTGTTTTTCCAAAATTCCAAATAGGGTAGCCGTGATGCTTTTGGTCATGGACCAACCTAGAATTCTACTGTTTTTATCAAAACCGGTGTCGTATTTTTCGGCTATGATTTTGTCTTTATAGATCACGATGACAGCACGCGTACGTTTGTTTTTTTGTCCTTTTTTATCAAAAGCGTTGGCTACCGTTCGGTTGAGTTGTTCGTAATCAATGTTGGAAAAAACAGTGTCTTTTTGCTCGGCATCGCCATAAGGATATTCCAAATGGGCTTTTGAGTGATCTCTCTTTGGAACCAAATACGGTTTTGAGGTGTCAAAATCATCATTGATGAGTGTGGCGCCCAAACCTTCTCGGTAAATGGCTTTTCGTTCTTTTAGTCCTTTGACAGAAGCGGTCGCAAATTGGCCGTTTTCGTCAATAGTATTTTGTGCCAAATCGATGAGGTTGATATCGTTGTCTCCTTTTTCAATGGTTTCCTGTGAGCGATGGTCGATAAAATGTCCTGACGCAATACTTTTAGCCGAAAAACCAGAGATTAAATCGAGCTTTGGATAGGTAGTAAACGCAAAATACAACAGCCCAAGAACCGTTGCGAAACCTATAAATTGAAGTAATTTTTTCATTTGGAATGGTTTGGAATGGATGCAATTTAGTAAATAAAAATACAGATTTCACGAATTGACTCAAATTCAAAATTTCATCAGTGATAATTTGTAGAATTTGTTTGAAGAAAACTTTAATTTTATTAACATCTGTTTGGTAAAAATCCACTTCAATTTTATTACTTTTGTATTTAGAAAAATTCTAAATAAATGTTTGACATTCAAAAAATAAGAGCCGATTTTCCGATCCTTTCAAGACAAGTTAACGGAAAGCCTTTGGTGTATTTTGACAATGGCGCAACGTCACAAAAACCCCAAGTGGTAATTGACGCGATTGCTACGTATTATCAAGAAATCAATGCAAATATCCATCGTGGCGTTCATACGTTGAGTCAGTTAGCGACGGATGCTTATGAAGTGTCGCGCGGAAAAATCCAAAACCACATCAATGCGCAATTTTCTCATGAAGTACTTTTTACTTCGGGAACTACGCACAGTGTGAATTTGGTTGCCAATGGATTTGCCTCTATTTTGAAAGCGGGTGATGAGGTGTTGGTTTCGGCCTTGGAACACCACAGTAACATTGTGCCTTGGCAAATGTTGTGCGAGAAAACAGGTGCTGTTTTGAAAGTCATTCCGATGAATCAAAAAGGGGAATTGGTAATATCTGAATTTGACCGATTGCTTTCGGATAAAACGAAAATTGTCACGGTTAATCATATTTCGAATGCTTTGGGAACGATCAACCCAATTCAATACATCATTGACAAAGCCCATCAATTTGGTGCAGCCGTTTTTATCGATGGTGCTCAAGCTGTGCCCCACTTAAAACCAGATGTGCAAGAATTGGATTGTGATTTTTATGCTTTTTCTGGGCACAAAATATGCGGTCCAACCGGAACCGGAATTTTATACGGAAAAGAAGCTTGGCTCAACAAATTACCGCCTTACCAAGGTGGGGGTGAGATGATAAAAGAAGTTACTTTTGAAAAAACTACGTACGCCGATTTACCTCATAAATTTGAAGCAGGAACGCCAAATATTGCAGGCGGTATTGTTTTAGGAACGGCAATCGATTATTTGAATTCGATTGGATTTGAGAACATTCAAAAGCAAGAATTGGAATTGTTGACCTATGCCACAGCACAATTATTAGAAATAGACGGTCTAAAAATTTATGGTACTTCGGAAGCCAAAACTTCGGTAATTTCATTTAATATTGACGGAATCCATCCGTATGATATTGGAACAATTGTCGATAAGTTAGGCATAGCCGTTCGTACCGGACACCATTGCGCACAACCCATTATGAGTTTTTTCGAAATCCCGGGAACCATACGCGCATCGTTTGCTTTTTATAATACCAAGGAAGAAATAGATATCTTTGTTACAGCAGTTAAAAGAGCTGTCAACATGTTGAAATAATCAAGAAACGTATGAAATTTTTATCGCTCCTTTTTTTGACTTTGTTTCTAGGCAAAGGATGTAATCCTTCGGAAGACCTAAAGCACGTTCGTATAGAATACACCGCTATATCACGTGGATATTACCAACAAATCGTTGTCAGTAATCAAGAAATTATCCTGCAAACCGGGCGAAATAATTCGGATAAAAAAACCAGTGCCATATCAGAAAGTGATTGGAACGAATTGATTGCCGATTTTCAATTGATCGCACTTGATAAAGTAGCCACCTACAAAGCCCCTTCACAAAAGCGGTTTTCTGATGGTGCTGCCTTAGCGAATGTAAAAATTACTGTAAAAGAAAAAGAATACCAGTCGGCAGATTTTGACCATGGTTTTCCACCGGTTGAAATGGAGAAATTAATCAACAAAATGGTCGCAATAGCAAATCAAAAATAATGGCTATACAAGAAATACAAAACAACATAATAGACGAATTTTCAATTTTTGACGATTGGATGGAGCGTTATGAATACATCATTGATTTAGGGAAATCATTACCCTTGATTGACGCGCAATACAAGACAGACGACAATCTGATTCAGGGTTGCCAATCAAAAGTGTGGGTGCATGCCGAATTAAAAGACGATAAAATCGTGTATACTGCAGACAGCGATGCGATCCTCACAAAGGGAATCATTGCGATCTTAATTCGGTCTTTTTCCAATCAGACTCCCGCAGCTATTTTGGAAGCAAATACCGATTTTATCGACGAAATAGGATTGAAAGAGCATTTATCGCCTACCCGTGCAAATGGCTTGGTTTCGATGGTTAAAAAAATCAAAATGTATGCTTTGGCTTTTGATTCGATGAAATAATTTTAAAACAAAAAAGACTAAAACGAGATAAAAAAATGGAAGATTTTAACGATACAATCAATTTAGGCGACGATGTTGTAAAAACATTAAAAACAATTTATGATCCCGAGATTCCAGTTGATATTTATGAATTGGGATTGATTTATGACGTAATGATCAATGAAGATAACGATGTAAAAGTGATCATGACGTTGACTTCTCCGAATTGTCCTGTGGCAGAAACATTGCCGTTGGAAGTAGAGGAAAAAATAAAAAAGATCGACACCGTTCAATCGTGTGAAGTTGAAATTACTTTTGATCCACCTTGGAGTAAAGACCTCATGAGTGAAGAAGCAAAACTAGAATTAGGAATGCTGTAATAAAAAAGGAATGGACGAAATAATTAATAAAGTAGCTAATTCTTCCCTTGAAGTTTTTGATTTGGAGGATTATTATCCGGTAGGAAAGCGAACGTCTGTTGATATTGCGCAATGGCTGGAAGAAGGAATTTTATTGAAAGAAAAAAATTTCAGAGCCGCTTTGACAAATCATGATTGGCAACAATACCAAGGCCAATTGGTGGCGATTGATTGCTCTACAGACGCGATTATTCCTGCATGGGCAACCTTATTAGTTACGGTTCATTTAACTCCTTTTGCTCAAAAAACAATAACGGGTTCTATTGAACAAATAGACGGTGTTCTTTACACCGAATTACTCTCGCAAATAGATTACTCACAGTATCAAGATAAAGCCGTTATTTTAAAAGGGTGTTCCAAAAAACCAGTTCCTGAGATCGCTTATATTTTGGCTATTCAAAACTTACAAAAACACGCCAAGAGCATTATGTATGGCGAAGCGTGTTCTGCTGTTCCGCTTTTCAAAAAAAAATAATACACTATTATAGATCATACCCTGAGGAAGGGTGTTGTTTTTTGATCATCAAACTCTCGAAGATAATTTTCGGGAGTTTTTTTGTTTAATAGAAATTTATCTTTATTTTTGATTCAATATACTATAAGCCAAACAAATAAGAATGGAAGAATTTTTCAAAACAATCATGTTTCTTGGGGTTATTATCGGATTGGTATTTATTTTAATTACTAATTTATCTCCAAACAGAAAGGATAAGTCAATCCTCTATTTAAATCTTTTTGTCCTTTTCTTTATCCTGAACAACCTCCAAATTACCCTAGCGGATTATCACTATTTGCCTCTTAATTTTTTTCAAAGAAAATTATTAATCCCTTTTTATGTATTGATAATCCCTTGTTTCTACACCTTTGTGACGTATTATTTGAAGGCAGAAAAGAAAATACAATCTTTTGTGGTTATCTCCAGTGTTTTGTTTTTGATTGAAGTGGTAATTCGGATTGTTTTAGCTTTTCTTTTTTATGATGATAGGTCTAATTTTTTTGTCGCTAAATATGCACAGATTGAAGAAATCATCAACGTATGTTTTACCTTGTTTTTGTATTTTAAAGTGGTTTATATTTTTTTCAACCAATCAAAATTATATGAAAACATCTCTTCGTTTGACAATATGAATTGGATAAAAAAATTCTTATTATTTGGTTTTATCATCTTATTACTATGGGTTTTTGCCATTGTATTTAATATCAAAGAGGTGCTTTCTCCCAATATTCCTGTGTATTATCCGCTCCGATTATCTTCTTCATTCATCATTTTTTGGATCGCATATTATGGATTTTTCAAATACAAATTATTGACCGAACGAATCGTGCTTCGAAGAGAAATTGAGAAAAGCAAAATCCATCTGAGCCCCAATTCAAAAACAGATGATAATTTTTCAAAAATTGAGCAATACATCATGGAAGAAAAGAAATATTTGAATCCATTGTTAAGTGTAGAAACCGTTTCCATGGAGCTCAACATCAGTGCGCGAGCCCTTTCCAACATTACTAAAACCTACAGTTCGATGAATCTTTTAGATTACATCAACCATTTCCGAGTGGAAGAAGCAAAATTAATTTTAATCCATCCGGAATATTCGAACTACACCATTTCGTCTATTGGTTTTGAATGCGGATTTAATTCGAAGGCAACTTTTTACCGTGTATTTTCTAAGTTCACCAGTACAACTCCCACCGAATTTAGATCAAAAAACAACTAAAATTACCCGTCTCATTTTTGTAAATGTGTCTCAATTTCTGTAATAATACAAAAATTGAGACACCTGTTTTTTTACCCCATGCTACTTTTGTTTTGAAAAATAAT
>JAGNYR010000057.1 GCA_017984835.1 Flavobacterium sp.
CCGTTATCAAGCATTTGACCCAGTTTATTGAAGACAACGATCAAGACTACTTAATCGAAACCATCGAGGTACTCGAAAACTTATGCGAAGTTCCTTCGTTAAAAGATGAAGAACTCGAAGTGATTGGCGAACTTATCTCGAACATGTATGGCGCACTTGAAGTCAGCAAAATGATCAAAGAAGGGAAAGACAAAAAAACGGCCCTGAACGACTTCATGAAGCGGGTGTTAGGTTCCATTGACAAATAATTTTAAAACGCTCAATTTCTTGAGCGTTTTTTTTTATTGAAAATATTTCCTTTTTAACCAAAACGCCACGTTTACCAAAATAATCAATGCCGGTACTTCTACCAAAGGACCAATGACACCTGCAAAAGCTTGACCGCTGTTGATGCCAAAAACACCTATAGATACCGCAATAGCCAATTCAAAATTATTCCCCGAGGCCGTAAATGACAAAGCCACGGCATCTTTATAGTTGGCGCCAATTTTCTTCGCAACAAAAAACATCAAGAAAAACATGATGGCAAAGAAAATAACCAACGGCAAGGCGATTTTCAATACATCGAGTGGTAAATCAACGATCATCTCCCCTTTCAGACTGAACATTACTACAATGGTGAACAACAAAGCGATAAGGGTGATGGGCGAAACAAACGGAATGAATTGTTGGTTGAAAAATTTATCACCCAAATACTTTTTAATCATATACCGACTCACAACCGCCAATGAAAATGGAATTCCGAGAAAAATGCCAACTGTTGTTGCGATTTCGGCAATCGTAATATTCAATTCCAAACCTTTAATTCCAAATAAAGGCAGCATAATTTCCAAATAAAAATAGGCATACAAACTGAAGAAAAATACTTGCAACAAACTGTTGATGCCGATCAATCCCGCGGTCAATTCCCGATTGCCCTCGGCGAGTTCGTTCCAAACGATGACCATGGCAATACAAGGCGCTAAACCGATGATGATCAAACCCGTCATGTATTCGGGTTCGTCTCTTAAAAAGAACGTCGACAATAAAAACATTAAAAAGGGGCCCACAATCCAAGTGATGAAAAACGAAGCGGATAACAACTTGGGCTTTTCAAACATTTGAGGCACTTTTGAAAAATCAATTTTGGTTAATGGCGGGTACATCATTAAAATCAAGCCTATTGCCAAAGGGATATTTGTGGTTCCCGAAGAAAAAGAATTGATAAAATTGGCTGAATTGGGAATAAAATACCCAATACTAACGCCAACTAACATCGCTAAGAAAATCCAAAGCGTTAAAAATCGGTCTAAAAATCCTAATCGTTTTTTCATGTGTTTATTTGATTTGTGAAAATACAAAATAGAGTTCGCTCGCAATTTGCAAACTGCGTTCGGTATATTTTTCGTTCATCACTTCGGTGCCATCAAAGGCTTTTGGATCGTCATATTTGATGGGGAAACGCGCTTCGGCGCCAAAAACCATCGGACACCCTTCGTCGGCGTTACTACACGTCATGATGGCTGCAAAATTACTTTTCGGATTAAAAGCATCGAAATAGGTTTTCGAAAAGCCGATAATCGGGTGCTGGTTGTCATCAAATTTCACAGCATACACCGGATTTTGTTCTTGACTCAATTGCTGAATTTGAAAACCTTGACGGGATAAGGTTTCGGCTACATTTGGGAACAACGCTGTGGCTTTGGTTCCGCCAGAATAGCAAAATACATTCTTAATTCCGAAATGAAATGCCATCGTTTGTGCCCAAATTTGCGACAAATGACTTCGTCGTGAATTGTGCGTACAAATGAAATTCAATCGAATTTCTTCATTCCCATTTTTTTTGCTTTGAATGTATTCCAATAAAGGGATCAAGACTTCTTTCCGCTCATTTGGAACGGAAATCGCTTTGATGGTATCGATGGTTTTGGAAAGATTTTCAAACATATTGTAATTTTTTTTGAAACTTTGTGCTATATCCTTAACAACAACCCGAATCAGGCGTGCAACATGAGGATTCTTTCGTTTTCCACATTCCAACTTTAGGTTCCATTTTATCTGCTGAAATCCCACAATGATCTTGCGCCAAACACGTAGTTTGTTTCGGAGTCAATTGAAAAATTCCGTTTTGGAACTCAATTCCAAACTTTCCAATGGTTTGTGCGTCTTGGTATTCTACTTCCAAATCTAAATCAGCACTTTGAAATAACTTTTCGGAAGCATGGATGATTTTATGCACCTTCTCTGCTGTCAATCGGTGGTCCAAATCCCCTGCAAACCAGACTTGAAATGTGATTACTTTTTCCTCACGAACCACATTCCCACAATCGATGAAATTTTTGGTAAGCAAACCCATTTCGGTAATATGAAAATGAGGTGGTACAAAAGTTCCATTGGGCAACTGAATCGTAAATTCTTTAAATGAATCAATACTTGAAATAAATTGTGATAGTTTCATCATTATAAAGGAATTAATTGGTGAAATAATATGTTAACAACATTTGTTTTTTAGTTGGCGACGGATCGAACCAAAATGATTTTCTATCATTTCAATCGTATCAGGATTGATGCAATAACATATTGCTGTCCCTTCGATGGTTCCCTGAATAATATTTGCATTTTTCAACTCTTTCAAATGTTGGGAAATGGTAGGTTGTGCCAAGGGCAATTCATTCACAATATCGCCACAAATACAAGAATCAACCGATAGCAAATAATCGACAATCGCAATACGAGCGGGATGTGCCAAGGCTTTAAATAATGAAGCGAGTTCATTTTGTTCAAGCGAAAAAGAAGCTAATTTTGAAGCACCCATAATTTCATCTATTTATATATTGCAATATTACGATAAACAAATTAAATTTCTTCACTTTTTATTGAATATTTTATAAAAAACACGATCCCATATTAGCTGTATGAACTTAAATTTATTTTTATTACTTTTGAATCCTTAAAACAGATATCAAATGGCAGCAATAACTTTAGGAGGAAATCCGATACATACCAATGGTGAATTACCTAAAACAGGAACCAAAGCTCCTCATTTCGAAATGATTAAAACAGATTTATCGATCGCGAAATTATCTGATTATGCAGGTACACGATTGGTTTTGAATATTTTTCCGAGTATTGATACCGGAACATGTGCAGCCTCTGTAAGAGCATTTAATGCAAAAGCTAGTGGCTTGAAAAACACCAAAGTTCTTTGTATTTCAAGAGATTTGCCTTTTGCTCAAAAACGTTTTTGTGGTGCAGAAGGACTGGAAAATGTAGAAAACCTTTCTGATTTTAACACAGGCCACTTCGGAAAAGAATACGGATTAGAAATCACCGATAGCGTATTGAAAGGTTTGCACTCTAGAGTTGTCATCGTGATCGATGAAAACGGAACTATTGCTTACACAGAACAAGTTCCAGAAATTGCCAACGAACCAAATTACGATAACGCATTAGCAGTATTATAAGAGCATATGGAATTTCAAAAAGACAATACCTTTTTTACCGGCCGTTTTAAAAGCATCGGATTTGCTGTTAAAGGTGCCTTCAAATTAATTACTACCGAACACAGCGTAATGGTGCAAAGTTTTATTGCTTGCGTACTCATTGCTGCTGGTTTTTATTTCAATATTTCGCATGAAGAATGGTTGGTTCAAACACTTGCCATTGGTCTTGTATTGGGTATTGAAGGATTGAATACCGCTGTTGAAAAAGTAGCCGATTTTATTCATCCCGATTACCATGAAAGAATAGGTTTCATCAAAGATATTGCAGCTGGCGCTGTGTTTTTTGCAGCCATGACAGCTATTGCAGTAGGATGCATAATTTACCTTCCCAAATTTTAACAAAATAGTATTGCTAATTTTATAGAAATTATTTCATTTTCAAATGGCAAAAACAACAAAACAAGCCCCACTGAGTAATTCCGAAAGCGGATCAAAATCACCCTCCAAATATGGCCGTCAAATAGCCTTTATTATGGGAATTTTATTGGTCTTATTTTCCATCGGAATGTTTGTCGCGTTTATTTCCTTCTTTATCCATGGAAAAACTGACCAAAGCGCCTTAACTGATGTTTTGAACCGAAATGAAGAAGTTCAGAATTGGTTGGGAAAATTCGGTGCGTATGTGGCTGATTTCTTTATCTATCAAGGATTTGGAGTAGCCTCTTTTTTATTCATCAAGTTGTTTTTCATAGGTGGGATGTATTTAATTTTGGGCTTGTCGTTAAAAAAATTAAAATCTTCTTGGTTTTGGGATTTGTACATCATTTGTGTGCTTTCTATTTTGTTTGGCTTCTTTTTCTCTTCCTTACCTGAATTAGGAGGTGTGATTGGATTTGAAATGAATATGTTTTTTCAAGATTATATTGGAAAAATAGGAACGTTATTGATTTTACTTTTTAGCACGGCTATCTTTTTAATTTTCAAAATAAAAATTTCGCCAGATGCCATCAAAACTTTTTTTGAAAATAGATCTGCTGAAGCAGAGAGCATTGCAAACAAATCGGCTAATGCAGTGGCCGAACATGGAGATGCCTACAACCTAGAAGAGTTTATTGCGGATGAAGAGGAGATGGAAGAGCCTGTTTTGGTGGAACAACCCGAAAAAACTTGGAAGCCAACCTCCCAATTTGACATCAACAGAGAAGAATTAAAGCCTACAATTTCAAATTATTCAGAAATAGAATTGGAACCTACGCTTAAAGACGAACCCATTACAAATGAAGTTCCCTTTACAGCAGTTGAAACACCGCTTGAGCGTATCATTCCCGTGGAGGAAGAATTTGTGATTGAAAAAGCGCAAGAAGAAGACCTCATCGAAGAAAATTTAGCCGCACGATTGGTGGAAGATTTCGGATTGTTTGATCCGACATTGGAACTGTCTAACTACAAATTCCCAACGATTGATTTGTTGAAGGAATACGGAACTTCTGGAATTACCATCAACCAAGAGGAATTAGAAGAAAACAAAAACCGAATTGTAGACACCCTTCGAAATTATAAAATTGATATTGCTCAAATCAAAGCAACCGTAGGACCTTCGGTTACCCTTTATGAAATTGTACCTGAAGCGGGGATCCGAATTTCAAAAATCAAAAGCTTGGAAGACGATATTGCCTTGTCATTAGCTGCACTTGGAATTCGTATCATTGCTCCTATTCCAGGAAAAGGAACTATTGGAATTGAGGTACCTAACAAAAATCCAACCATGGTTCCTATGAAGTCGGTTATTGCTTCCGCAAAATTTCAAGAAGCTGAAATGGAGCTACCTATTGCGTTAGGAAAAACAATTTCAAACGAAACCTTTGTAGTCGATTTAGCAAAAATGCCTCACTTATTGATGGCAGGAGCTACTGGTCAAGGTAAATCGGTTGGATTGAATGCCGTACTTACTTCGTTACTTTACAAAAAACATCCTGCAGAAGTGAAGTTTGTTTTGGTCGATCCGAAAAAAGTGGAGCTTACCTTATTCAATAAAATTGAACGTCATTATTTGGCCAAACTTCCGGATACCGAAGATGCCATCATCACCGATAATTCAAAAGTAATTACTACCTTGAATTCGTTGTGTGTGGAAATGGACAACCGTTATTCTTTGTTAAAAGATGCCATGGTTCGAAACATCAAGGAATACAACGAAAAATTCAAAAGCAGAAAATTAAATCCGGAACACGGACATCGCTTTTTGCCATACATTATTTTGGTGGTGGATGAGTTTGCCGATTTGATCATGACGGCTGGAAAAGAAGTAGAAACTCCTATTGCTCGTTTGGCGCAACTTGCCAGAGCCATTGGAATCCATTTGATTATTGCCACTCAACGTCCTTCGGTCAATGTAATTACCGGGATGATCAAAGCCAATTTCCCAGCTCGAATTGCCTTTAGAGTTACTTCAAAAATTGATTCGAGAACCATTTTAGACACAGGAGGAGCCGATCAATTGATTGGACGAGGTGATTTACTTTTTTCGAATGGAAATGACTTGGTTCGTGTACAATGTGCCTTTGTTGATACGCCAGAAGTAGAAAAAATTGTAGATTACATCGGTTCTCAAAAAGCCTATGCTACCGCTTATTTACTTCCTGAATTTATTGGTGAAGAAGGCAACATGAAACTCGATATGGATATTTCTGAGAGAGATAGTTTGTTTAGAGAAGCAGCAGAAATTATCGTTACGGCGCAACAGGGTTCGGCATCATTATTGCAAAGAAAATTAAAATTAGGTTACAACCGTGCCGGAAGACTTATTGATCAACTGGAAGCTGCAGGAATTGTAGGACCTTTTGAAGGAAGTAAAGCGCGAAATGTAAACATTCCCGACCTAGTTGCCCTAGATCACTTTTTTAACGACGAAGAAAATAATTAAAATGAAAAAAATAGTAGCCCTTTTCGTACTATCCTTACTTAGCTTTGCCTCGTATTCACAAGACAAAAAGGCCAAAGCATTGCTGGATGAAGTTACAGCAAAAATTAAAAGTTACAACAACATTGCCATCGATTTTAAATATGCATTGAACAATTCAAAAGAAAACATCAATCAGGATAGCAAAGGAAATGTAATGCTTCAAGGTAACAAATACGTCTTGAATTTTATGGGTGTTACCAAAATATACGATGGTAAAAAAACTTACACCATTGTACCAGAAGATGAGGAAGTAAGCGTTTCAAATGCAGACGACAACGACAGTAAATCGATTACTCCTTCTAAAATGCTTACCTTTTACAATTCGGGATATAAATATGCCATGGACATTGTACAAGATGTAAAAGGAAGAAAAATCCAATACGTGAAATTAACCCCCACCAACAACAAAGACCAGCGAAAAGAAGTGCTTTTAGGTATTGATGTGCAAACTAAGCATATTTACAACTTAATCGAGATCGGTAAGAACGGTACCAAGACGACCTTAACTGTTAATTCTTTCAAAACCAATCAAACATTACCAAAAAATCAATTTACATTTGTTGCCAGTAAATACCCAAAATACTACATCAATAAAATAGATTAAGCACGAGTGAAAATTTTAGATAAGTACTTATTAAAGACCTTCATGATTACATTTGCTACGGTATTTGTAATCTTGTTTTTTATATTCATTCTTCAAACTGTTTGGTTATTTA
Source organism: Flavobacterium sp. (assembly GCA_017984835.1). Lineage (GTDB taxonomy): Bacteria > Bacteroidota > Bacteroidia > Flavobacteriales > Flavobacteriaceae > Flavobacterium. The sequence continues at coordinate 7,101 of JAGNYR010000057.1, forward strand.
TTGCCGAATTGGCTGGAAAAGATCTGGACTTCATCACAGTGATTAAGTTTTTATTGTTCTCAATGCCTAGAATCATTCCGCTTGTACTACCCCTATCCGTAGTATTGGCATCCATCATGACATTTGGATCGTTTGCCGAAAATTATGAGTTTGCAGCCATGAAATCAGCAGGTATTTCTTTGCAGCGCTCCATGAGAAGCATCTCGTATTTCATTGTAATATTAAGCATTATTGCCTTTACTTTTGCGAATAATGTGATTCCGTATGCCGAATATAAATTCATCAATTTCATGCGAAACATCGCACAGGTTAAACCTACTTTAGCCATTGCAGAAGGTCAATTTAGCAAAGTGGGGAATTATGTCATCAAGGTAGAAGATAAATCAGGAGAAAAAGAAAACATACTAACTGGTATCACGATTCACAAACAAAGTATTTCGAGTATAGGAAACACTACGGTGATCAAAGCCAAAAATGGAGAATTAATCAGTGATGAATCTTCAAATATCTTAAAAATGGTACTTTACAACGGCTATTATTACGAAGATATTCCTACCAAAAACTATGAATCCAGAAAGCGAGTTCCTTTTGCAAAGGCTACTTTTTCTAAAGATGTAATCAACATCGATTTATCCAAACTCAACAAAACTTCGGAAGACCAAGGTCAGATGACGAGCACCAACAATATGTTGAATTTAAATGAATTGAGTTACACCATCGATTCATTGAACCAAAACTATAACAAAGACATCAAATCATTTACCGAAAACATATACCAACGAGCTGGCGTGATCAGCAATTATAATACGACTTCAAATGCAGTTCAAGTAGCCAAAGCAGATCCGTCCAATTTGTTTCAAAACATGGATGTGAGCCGCAAAAAAGAAATACTTAAAATAGCGACCAATACGATAGAAAACACAGGTTTTTCCATTGATAGTTCCATCATTGAGATGACCGAAAAACAAAAAAACATCAACAGACACTGGGTGGCTTATTATGAAAAATTTGTCATTGCCTTTTCATGTTTTCTGATGTTTTTTATTGGTGCCCCTTTGGGAGCTATCATCCGTAAAGGAGGCCTTGGTATGCCGATCGTTTCTGCGGTAACCGTATTCATCATCTATCATTTCATCAATACCTTCGGAAAAAAATTAGCACAAGAAAACAGTATCCCACCTTTATTAGGTGCTTGGTTATCTACACTTGTGTTGCTGCCTTTGGCCGTATTTTTAACCTATCGTGCCATCAATGATATTGGAGGGATGTTCAATTTTGACGTCATCACCTCTCCTATCCAAAACTTTTTCAAAAAAATATTTAGCCCAAAAATCAAAGAATAATGTCAACAACAATACAACTTAATTCCATTGAAGAAGCCATTGAGGACATCCGTCAAGGTAAAATTATTATTGTCGTAGACGATGAAGACAGAGAGAATGAAGGTGATTTTTTGGCTGCAGCCGAAAAAGTAACGCCCGAAATGATCAATTTTATGGCGACCCATGGAAAAGGATTGATCTGTGCGCCCTTGACCGAATCACGATGCAAAGAATTGGGATTGCATGCAATGGTAAGCAACAATACCGATCCAATGGAAACCGCTTTTACCGTTTCGGTCGATTTGCGAGGCAACGGGGTCACAACAGGAATCTCGGCTTCAGATCGAGCCAAAACGATCCTTTCATTTGTGCATCCAGATACCAAATCGCATGATTTAGCACGTCCAGGACACATTTTCCCATTGATTGCGAAACAAGGTGGGGTTTTAAGAAGAACAGGGCATACAGAAGCCGCTATCGACTTTGCTCGACTTGCCGGATTCAAACCTGCGGGAGTGATTGTAGAAATTATGAACGAGGACGGTACCATGGCGCGTTTACCGCAATTGGTTGAAGTTGCTAAAAAGTTTGATCTGAAATTGGTTTCAATTGAGGCATTGGTAGCCTACCGAATGAAACACGATAGTTTGATTGTAAAAAAAGAGGACTTTGAAATTTCTACTCGTTTTGGTGCCTTTAGACTCAGAGCCTATTTACAAACCACCAACAACCAGGTGCATGTTGCACTAACCAAAGGAAGTTGGAAAGTGGGTGAACCGATCTTAACCCGAATCAATTCGACACAAATCAACAACGATATTTTAGGCACACTCACCCACAATGCCGATCAACAATTGGATAAAATGTTTCAAATGATTAACGAAGCAGAAAAAGGTGCCGTATTGTTCATCAATCAGGAGTCGCATTCGTTGGAATTGTTGGATCGATTGAGCGAATTTAAAAACCTACAAACCCAAGGAATTACCCAAGCGCCTCATATTAAAATGGATAGTAAAGATTTTGGAATTGGTGCACAAATACTACACGATTTACACATTTCGAAACTAAAATTATTAACCAATACGGTGCATACCAAACGTGTAGGAATGCTGGGTTACGGATTGGAGATTACGGAATACGTAAATTACTAATAAAAAAATATTGGGTAATCCATAGATTCTGAACGCATTACTTTTTGAATCCGAAAATAAATGATAATTATTTCATTTTCTATTTGGAAAACAAAAAAAGGTTGCTATATTTGCACTCGCAATAACAAAATTATTGCACGTCTTAATGGAGAAATGGCAGAGCGGTCGAATGCGGCAGTCTTGAAAACTGTTGACTGTAACAGGTCCGGGGGTTCGAATCCCTCTTTCTCCGCGAAAGTGGTGTTTCAAAAGAAACACAAAAAGTCAAAAACCCTCTAAACACAAGTGTTTAGAGGGTTTTTTCTTTTTTAGCCATGTGTCAAAAAACACATATTTTATCATTATTTAGTGTGCCTATAGGTGTACCCATGGTAAAATCAAGACAAATGGGTACACTAAAGGGTACACTAAAAAAGAAAAAATCACCTAAAGTTCACCTATAAATCAACATGTTACATGCTAATTTCTCCGGAGATTTGGACAAATTTAAATGTAATAAATATGATTAAAATTATGTACTTTTTGCGTCATGCAAAAAAAAGAGTAAATGGTGAAATTCCAATTTATGTAAAAGTAGAACTCCAAAACGGAAGCTTTACATTAAGTACGGGTAAATCCGTTTTAAACGATGTCTGGGAACAAACACATCATCTTCGGGTGCATGTGAAAAATGCGAAGGACAAAGTAACCAAAGAAGCACTTGAAGTCTTAAGCAATAAGATCCAGATTGCTTTTTCAAAAATGGAACGAGAACAACTTAAAGTAACACCTGAAGAACTCAAGGCTATACTTCAGGGAAAGAACAACTCCAATGTTGCAACTATTTTAAAAATTATTGATTTTCACAACGAACATTTTGCACAGTTAGTTGAAATCAAAGAGCGAGCTCCTGCGTCGCTTCAAAAATACAATCGCGTGGGTGATATTGTTAGGGATTTTAACAAGAAGTATTACGGAACGCATGATTTTGAAGTTGAAAAAATGGGAACCGCCTATTTGTACAATTTGGAGCACTACATGA